>CAZUUP010000800.1:0-2315 GCA_964623105.1 uncultured Akkermansia sp. | reverse complement strand
CCGTCGGCTCCAAGCACCCGCTGGATCCGCGGGAAAATCCCGCCGCCCGCGATTCCCGCGGCAAGGCGTCCCGCGCGGAAATCCGCCGCGAAACAACCCGCGTCGCCGCCCCCCGGGCATCTGGCCGCCGGCCGGAACGCCACAGCCAGCCGCGCTCCAAGATCGCCAAGGCCAAGGCTGCCTAGCCCGCCATCAGCCTACATCCCCGGTCGCCCGTCATTGCCCTCCCGATGCCGATTCAATTCATCCGCGACATCCATGCGGCCCGCAGCGCCGCCGGTCGTCCCGTCATCTCGTTCGAGTTTTTCCCGCCGAAGACCGAGGAAGGCGAGCGTAACCTCCTCGAAAAGACGCTGCCCGCCCTGCTCGAAATCCGCCCCGATTTCTGCTCCGTCACCTACGGCGCCGGCGGCGGCACGCGCGACAAAACCCTCGGCATAGTGGATCGCATCCAGCGCGCGCACGGCCTCACCGCCATGTCGCATCTCACCTGCGTCAACGCGACCCGCGAGGAAATTCGGGCCGTCGTGGAACAGGCCCGCGCGCTGGGCATCAAGAACCTCCTGGCCCTCCGCGGCGATCCGCCGGGCGGCACTGGCGAATGGCAGAAGACCGAGGGCGGCTTCGAGTATTCCTACCAGCTCGTCAGCTACCTTCGCGAACTCGGCGGCTTCAGCATCGGCACCGCCGGCTTTCCCGAGGGCCACATCGCCTGCCAGGAGGGCCGCGAGACCGACTGGCGCCGCCTGAAGGCCAAGATCGATTGCGGGGCCGACTTCGTCATCACCCAGCTCTTCTTCGACAACGCCGATTATTTTCGATTCCGCGACTTTCTGGCCAGGCTCGGCAACCGCGCCCCGATTTTCCCCGGCATCATTCCCATCCTCAGCGCCGGGCAGATTAAAAAATTCACCTCGCTGTGCGGTGCCGCCATTCCCAGCGCACTCGCGGCGCGGCTCGATGCCCTGGGCACCGATGACGCCGCCGCAGTCGAGTTCGGCATCGAATACGCCACCCGCCAGTGCGAGGAACTGCTGCGCGGCGGCGCTCCCGGCCTGCATCTCTACACGCTCAACAAGGCCCACTCGACCGTCCGGGTGATCAAGAATCTGAACCTGCACTGAGGTTTCCGCCGTCGCCGCCGGTCCCCGGCGAACATCCGCCCGATGCCGAAACGATCCATGAAGCGCCGCCGGACGGTCCCGCACAATCCCGCGCCCGCGCCCGCGCCCCGGGCCGCCCGTTCCCACCCGCACCGTGCCCTCATCCGCATCGACAACCAGCCCATCCGCGACGCCGCACGCCAAGCCTACGAAAAGGCACGCCAGAACCTCGCCAAGGCCGAGGCCGACCTCGAACACTTTCGCACCCAAGAACGGCCCGCGTTCGACCGCTGGGTCCACGCCACCTTCGGAAAGCTCCTGACCGAACTGCGCGAAGCCGACCGGAAACAGATGGAGCAGGAAGACCTCC
The DNA here is from genome assembly GCA_964623105.1 of uncultured Akkermansia sp. Classification (GTDB taxonomy): domain Bacteria; phylum Verrucomicrobiota; class Verrucomicrobiia; order Limisphaerales; family BJHT01; genus BJHT01. The sequence goes on along the minus strand of CAZUUP010000800.1, from coordinate 842 downwards.
TGAACGAGATCGAGCTTTACGCCAGGCTCAAGGGCGTCTCCGAAGCCGAGGCGTATATCGCCGTCATGCACCGCCGCGCGAATCCCGCCGCCGACCCCGAACCTCCGCCCGATTTCTCCGGCCCGCCGCCGCCGGGTTCGGCCGGCGATAATGACGAGGCTGACGACGATTTCGCCAGCGACGAGCCGGACTTCAGCAGCCAGGCGGACCAGGACGCCTTCCGGGAATTTGCCCGCTCCTTCGAGGACTTCTTCGGCCAGAAGATTCCCCCCGGCGTCCTCCCGTTCGGGACTCCTCCCCCCGCCCGCAAGACCGCCACTGTCAAGGACCTCTACCGCACCCTGGTCCGCAAGCTCCACCCCGACACCCAGGAAAGCATGACCGCCCAGAAACTCGAGTGGTGGCATGAAGTTCAGGAAGCCTACGCCGCCAATGACGCCGACCGCCTCGAAGTCATCCTCAGTCAGGTGGAACTGGCCTCCGGCGAGCCCGGCACCCAGACCAGCGTGTCGATGTTCAACCGCCTGACCGCCCGGCTGCGCTCCAGCCTCCGGGAAATCAAACGTGAACTGACCGAAATCCGTCAGGATCCCGCGTGGAACTTCACCCGCACCCGCGACCGCTCGGTGCTCGCCGCCCGGACCCGTCAGCAATTCAGCCAGGAACTCCGCTCCATCCACTGCGACATCGACGAGGATGCCGCCACCCTGGCGTTCATCGCCGAAGAAGCCCGGCAATTGACGGCGCGCCGCTCTCGGCCCGGGAAGAAAAAGGCTGACCGCAAACAACCCCCGCGCCCCAACACCGGCACCAGCCAGAACGAATTCCAGTTCTGAACTGCG
>CAZUUP010000799.1:0-2316 GCA_964623105.1 uncultured Akkermansia sp. | reverse complement strand
ATTAGTGCAAGTCAGTGCCGGTTAGTGGTTTGCCAGCGGCAGGATGGTGTTCAACCGCGGAATCTAGGTTTAAGCCCCGTCCACACTCCGCCGATGTCCCGGGTGAATTTCGCACTCGAACTCGCCCGTCCAACGCGGCACTTTTCCGTCATGCCGTTCATCGAACGCACCATCCAGGTCACCTGGCGCCACCAGGTGTTCTTCACCCATCACGTCTTCGACGCCGCCAACCCCGTGCTCAAAGACGTGCTCACCAAGGACGGCGGCCGTTCCCGGCACAAGGCCCTCATCATCCTCGACGAAGCCCTCGCCAAAGCCCAACCCGCCCTCGTCCCCAAAATCGAAGCCTACTTCGCCGCCTACGCCACCAGCCTCGTCCTCGTCTGCCCGCCGCTCGTCATCGAGGGCGGCGAACGCACCAAAAACTCCTACTTCCACGTCTCCGAAATTCAAAGCCAGGTCGATCGCTACCACATCGACCGCCACTCCTACGTCATCGCCGTTGGCGGCGGAGCCCTCCTCGACATGGTCGGCCTCGCGGCCGCCACCGCCCACCGCGGCGTCCGCCACAGCCGCACCCCCACCACCGCCCTCGCCCAGGACGACTCCGGCGTCGGTGTCAAACACGGCATCAACGCCGTTGGTGAAGAGAACTTCATTGGTTCCTTCTGCCCCCCCTTCGCCGTCATCAACGATTTCCAGTTCCTCACCTCCCTCACCCCTCGCGACAAACGCGGCGGCTACGTCGAGGCCGTCAAAGTTGCCTGTATCCGCGACGCCGAGTTCTTCGCCACGCTCGAACGCGATGCCCTCGACCTGCGCGCCTTCGAACCCGCCGCCATGCAGCGCCTCATCCACCGCTGCGCCGAACTCCACATGAACCACATCGCCACCTCCGGCGACGCCTTTGAGTTCGGCTCCGCCCGCCCCCTCGACTTCGGCCACTGGTCCGCCCACAAACTCGAGCAACTCTCCGAATACAAACTCCGCCACGGCGAGGCCGTCGCCGTCGGCATCGCTCTCGATTCCCTCTATTCCCGCAACCTCGGCTTCCTCGACCCCGCCTCCGCCGAACGCATCCTCTCCCTCCTCGAAACCCTCGGCTTCGAACTCTTCGCCAACGAACTCCTCTACACCGATTCCGACGGCGGCCTCATCGTCCTCAACGGCCTCGAGGAATTCCGCGAGCACCTCGGCGGCGAACTCACCATCACCCTCCTCCAAGCCATCGGCCGCGGCTTCGAGGTCCACGAGATGAGCCTCCCCCACGTCCTCGCCGCCATTCACGAACTCAAGGACCGCCACGAGCAACGCGAACGCAAAATCATCTCCGCCACCCGCTAACCTCCCTCCCTCTCCCCGTCCCTCCGTCCCACTCTCCCTCCCTCCGCATGCTCCTCGCCACCCTCGTTCTTGTCCTCACCCTCGCCACCGCCACCGCCGCCGAACCCCCGCTTGTCTTCGCCAAGGACGGCTCCGGCGTTTACGGCTACAAACACACCCCCAAGCTCCCCTGGTGCGACTACGTCGTCCACGACCCCGACCGCCCTGCCCCGCCCCGCGTCAATCCCGGCCCCGCTCAACCACCCGCGCCGCCCCCGTCCGACGCCATTATCCTCTTCAACGGCAAAGACCTCTCCGCCTGGCAGTCCAACTCTTGGCGCATCGTGGACGGCTGCCTCGAAACCGCCGGCGACCTCATGCCCCGCACCCGCGAAACCTTTCACAGCTTCCAACTCCACCTCGAATGGCAACCGCCCGCCAACTTTGACGGCCCCTGGTATAATCGCGGCAACAACGGCGTCTCCATCCACGGCCTCTACGAAATCCAGATCTTCGACTCCTACAACGAAAAGTGGGCGCCCGACGGCCAATGCGCCGCCATCTACGGCCAGACCCCGCCCCTCGTAAACGCCTGCCGTCCACCCGGCCAGTGGCAAACCTACGACCTCGCCTTCACCGCCCCCGTTCTCAAAGACGGTCAACTCCTTCAACCCGCACGCGTCACCCTCTTCCACAACGGCGTCCTCGTTCATCTCAATCAACCCATCTACGGCCGCACCAGCCACATGATCCTCCCCCGCCCCGTCACCGCCGACCACGGTCCCATCGCCCTCGCCGGCCACGGCTGCCCCGTCCGCTTCCGCAACCTCTGGATCCGCCGCCTCTGAACCAAATGACTCATTGCGAAAATTCGAGCCGGGATCGACGACGCGAGAAATTCTTCTGTCTCCCTCTCCCCGAACCGGAGCGCCGAGCATTGCTCGGCGCTCCTCCCGCAGAATGGTTCGGGGATTCAAGGCGCGAACTTGGGTT
>CAZUUP010000798.1:0-2323 GCA_964623105.1 uncultured Akkermansia sp. | reverse complement strand
ACTTGACGAGTTCGACGGATTTTTTGCGCAGGTAACCGGCGAGGAGAAATTCGTCGAGCCCGTCGGGCAGTGGCGCGGTGGCGGCGAAAGGATACATGGGATCGCCGCCGAGGAAGATGGCGACGGGCATGCGTTCGCCCTTCTCGTAGTAACGACGTCCGTGGCGCGCGGCGACCTTTTGGAGCTGCCAGTGCATGCCGGTGGTCTTGTCGTCGTAGATCTGCACGCGATACATGCCGAGGTTGCGCTCGCCGGTGTCCGGGTCTTTGGTGACAACGCAGGGCAGCGTGATGAAACGTCCGCCGTCGAGCGGCCAGCATTTGAGGATGGGGAGGTTCAGCAAGGATGAAGGATGAAGGATGAAGGATGATGAGTTCTTCACGTCAGGCGCCTTCGGCCACGGATCGACGCGCGTGGGCGGGGCATCGAACTTGTGGATGACTTCCTTGCACGGACCATCCCTCACCACCTTGGGCTTTGCGTGGCGCAGGTCGAGGGCGAGAGAGAGCAGTTTCATCGCCTCGCGCATCGAGGTGGGCGGCTTGGCTTTCATGAGCGAACCGAGTTCATTGGCCACTTCATCCACGGAATTTGCGCCCATGCTCATGGCCATGCGCTTGTGCGACCCGAGTGTGTTGATCGCAACCGGAAAGGGTGAAACGACACCGTTGACGGTGGGCTTTTCGATCAGAAGCGCCTTGCCGCCGCCGGGGGATTTCATTTCGCGGTCGGCGAGTTCGGTGATCTCGAGCTCGGTGGCGACCGGCTGGAGCACGCGGCGGAGTTCGCCAGCGCGGTCGAGTTGTTGCAGAAAGTCACGGTAGGAATCGAAAGCCATGTGGCCACGCTAGCACGTAGCGACGGGCGCGAGGAGGGGAATTCCTGCGCACAGGCGGTGGGTTCGACTGGGAGTGAGTTCGCTGGATTTCCAACAGTTCATCTGGATTCCAGACGCGCAGGCGAGGCGCAGGGGATTTGGGTGCATGGCCGCGTGGAGGCTGCATTCCGTGTCCGGTGGGTCGGACGACGGGGCTTTGGCAGGGCGTTCCAGTGTTTCCACGAGAGTCGGAGAAACAGTGGTGGAAGGACGAAGTGGCAGAGATGAGTGCTACGGGGCACGATCGGGGGCGATCACCCTGCGACCGGGGCGCCGGGTCAGTCGTCCTTGCGTTCCTCGAAGAATTTGAGGACGCGTTCGTAGAAGTTTTTGGCGGCGTCGGAATCGGCGGCGGCGACGGCCTGCCTTTCGGCCAGGATGGCCTCGGCTTTGCGTCCCGATTCGAAGAGAACGACGGCCTTGGCGTGCAGGAGGTTATGCGTGGGTTTTGGGGCGGCGGCTTCGGCGGCGGCAATGGCCTTTTGAGCGAGAGCGAAATCGCGTTTGCGGTTGCGGAGGTCGCCGGCGATACCGATGGCAAGCTGGCAGAGCAGTTCGGTGTCCTGTCCGGCATCGACGAGGAGTTGCCGGGCTTTGTCGGTGGCGCGTTCGTCGCCATCGCGGGCGAGTTCCTGATAATCGCGCAGCGCGGCGGCGAACTGTCCGGATTTCTGAACGGTGGCGAGGTTGTATTTTCCAGCGACGATTCGGGTGAGAATTTCGGAAAGGCCGTCCATTGGGTGGCCGTGCCAGAGTATTTCACCGGATTTGGCGACGACAAAAGCGTGGGGGATGCCTCGCTGGCCAAAGGCATCCATGTATCCGGCACTGGTGGAGCGGGAGTCGTCGCAAGCAACGGTGTACTCCATCTGGTCCCCCATCTTTTCGACAAAGGCTTTTACGGTTTCGGGGGATTCGTCGGTGACGCCGACGAAGGTGACACCATGCTTTTTGAATTTGTTCTGGAGCTCCGTGAGATGGGGGATGGTTGTGCGGCAGGGGCCACACCAGGTGGCCCAGAACTCGATGACGTGGACGGTTTTCCCGTCCTTGATGTCGGCGGGCTTGCCTTTGATCCAAGATTGGATTCGGAGGGGTGGGGCGGCGTCGCCGAGTTGGGCAGCAGGCAAGGCGGTAGCGAGAAGGAGGAGGGCAGCGAGAATGGCGCCGGGACCGGAGAATGTCATAAGCGATGCGGGGCGAATGTTCTTGAGGCGGGCGCCGATTGCAAGGGCGGGATGAGTGGGGCCGGCACAAAGGAAGCCGCGCGGGGCCCATCGGATTTCGGTCAGGTTGGGGGGCGAGTGGCGTGGGGAGGATGAATATTTCGCCGGCGAAACGCTTCCCAAATCCCGGTTTGGGGCCGGGTTTGGTCTCCAAACGGATGGGTTTGGGTGTGAGACAAAATTCTGACGATTTGTGGTTGTGCTGCCGTTTTTGGCTGGC
>CAZUUP010000797.1:0-2326 GCA_964623105.1 uncultured Akkermansia sp. | reverse complement strand
GTGCGGTGACTCGTCACCGCTTTCGCGCAGGCGACTTGTCGCCGTCAAACTCCGACCCGCATCCGATCACACGTGCGTGCCCGCGCTGGCGCGAGCCGTGAACGCCCCTATCGAATCCGCACGCCCTCGCACTTCGACGGCGACCAGTCGCCTCGAAAAAGCGGTGACAAGTCCCCGCACTCCAAAACCAGCGCCTCCCCGATCCGTGTCCATCCATGGTTAAATTAATCCCCGCCGGATGACCACCGTCCCCAAATCCAGCCCCGTCCCACCGCCCTCCGCGCCCGCGCCCGGCAGCGCCGCGACCGCGCGCGTCAGCGTCGTCATCCCCGCCTTCAACCACGAAAAGTACATCGCCGAAGCCATCGCCAGCGCCGCTGCCCAAGGCGATTGCGTCGCCGAAATCCTCGTCGTCGATGACGGCTCCACCGACCAAACCGCCGCCGTCATTGCGCAACTCCGCGAACCCCGCCTCCGCCTCCTTCGCCAGCCCAACGCCGGCCCATCCGCCGCCCGCAACACCGGCTGGCGCGCCGCCCGCGGCGAGTGGATTCAATTCCTCGACGCCGACGACACGCTCCCGCCCGACGCCCTCACCGCCCTCCTCACCGCCGCGCACGCTGCGCCCGGCAAAATCCCCTTCGGCATACAGACCGTCCACGGCCCCGACATTACTGCCCCGCCCGCCTTCACCGCCACGCTCGCGACCCACGGCGGCAGCCTCCTCGACGACATCGCCCTCCGCTACCACGGCAGTATTTTTACCGCCCTGATTCCCCGCGCCGCGCTGCAAACCCTCGACGGCTTCCGCGACACCATCCGCCATGGCGAAGACTTCGACTTCGCCCTCCGCCTCGCGCAACGCCACGAGTTCGTCCCCGTCACGCGCCCCACCTATCGCGCCCGGATGCACGGCGCGAACCGCCACGCCGGCTTCAACGCCAGCGCCCGCGAACAGTATCTCCAGATCGTGCGCGAAAACCTCGGCCCCGCCACCGACCCCGCCGGCCGCCGCCGCTATCGCCGCGCCCTCGCCCACTGGCTCTGGCATCTCGGCCGGCGTGCCCAACAAGACGGCGACCCAACCCTCGCCCACGCCTGCTTCCGCCAATCCTGGCAGCACCAGCCCCTCAAACTCGGCGCCTGGCGCGGCTGGTGTGAAACGCTCTTCGCGCGCGGCTCTCCCGCGCACGCCAGTCCCGCTGCCGCCGGTCCGGAGGAGCTTCACCAACGCCTGCGCGCCTTCTACAACGAAAGCCACGAATACTTCGCCGAAGCCTCCGGCGTGAATCGCGAGCTTACCCCCGAGCGCGCCGAACTCTTTCGCTTCATTCAAGCCGGCGACCGCGTCCTCGACGTCGGTTGCGGCGCGTGCGACAACGCCCACGCGCTCGCCGGTCGCGCCTCCTACACCGGCTGCGACATCAGCTTTCTTGCGCTGCGACGCGGAGCCGCAGCCTATCCTGAATTTCATCTCCGTTTCGCCCAGGGCGAAAGCCAGCGCCTGCCCTTCGCCACCGGCAGCTTCTCCATCGTGCTCTCGACCTACGCCCTCGAACATTTCGTCTTCCCGCGTGCCAGCCTCGACGAAATGTGGCGCGTCTGCCGCCCCGGCGGAAAAATCATCCTCATCTCACCCGCCTACGACGACCCGCGCCTGCTCCCACCCTCGACCAGCCACTGGAGCCGCGCTGCCCGCCTCCAATTGCTCCTTGCGCAAACCTGGCGACAAGCCGTCCGCCACTTCGACCCGCACCGCTTCTACTTCGCCCGCGTCCAGCGCCCACGCGTCCTCCACGAAAAATACCAATCCGACTTCGACGCCGTACACCTCGTCTCCGCCCGCGAAATCGCCGCCTTCTTCGCCGCCAAGGGCGCAACCTTCGCCTTCGAGCGTAAACGTCGCCCCCGTCCCGTCACCGGCGGTAACTTCTTCCATCGCCTCCGCGAACACCTGCGCAACATCGCCCTCCGCCTGCACCTCGGCGAATACGCCGGCCTCAACCTGCAACTGGTCGCCGTAAAGCCCGCCACCGCATGAACGCCGCGACACTCCCATCCCAGAAGCGCGGGTGGCCCGCCCGCGAGTTCCGGCTCTCACTTTGTAGCCGCCGGCGCAAGGAGGCGGACCGTCCGCCCGCCACAACATGACCCCCCGCGTCGCCATCGCCTGCTCCGGCCTCGGCCACATCCGGCGCGGTAACGAAACCTGGGCCGCCACCGTCGCCGACGCCCTCCACCACGCCGGCACCACCGTCACGCTTCTCGGCGGCGGCCCCGACGTTCGCGTCGCGTGCCCGTTCTTTCGCCTCAAAAACCTCCCCCG
>CAZUUP010000796.1:0-2330 GCA_964623105.1 uncultured Akkermansia sp. | reverse complement strand
TGGTGTCTCCTTTCAAACGGGCTGAAGGTCGGCGGGGTGCTGCGAGCCATACTTGGCGCGCGGATCGTGGGGGGAACCGGCGGTGACAGCGCCGCACGGGTGCTGCCACGCCTGCCGCTTGGGGTTCCAATGAAAGCCAAGCTCGGCCAGCGCGGCGGTAATCGCGGCGGGCTGCTTCTCGGTGAACTGAATCCAAACCCAACTGCCCACGACCTCGGCGAGGTCGTAAAAGCGCGGGGCCTCGGTGCGTAGAAGCGCGAGCAACTGCGGCGTGCTGAGGCTGCGATTCGCCCGGCGACGGGCGAAATCAATCGGGGTGGCTACGGGTCGGCTGCCTTGTGCTGCTGCTGCGGCGGGTTTTGTTTGGTGAGTGCTGGACTGGTCTCGGAGCCCTGGCGTTGATCCGGTGTCTTGTGATGTGGTTTTCATGGCTTTTTTTTTGGTGAGTGCCGTCCCGTTCCCATCGCCCTTCGATTTCAGGCACGCGCCTCCGGGCTTCCGCGGGGAGTGGTCTTCAGAGGGGACCCGCAAGGACGCCCGGATTTCCGGCGCGAGCCAGAAGGGCGATGGGAATGGGCGGAACTCAACGCGGAGCAAAAAAGAGCCTGAAAACTTGCTGCACCCTTTTGGAGCGCAGCCCCTCGGGGACGGGAGGGGCGAGCATGGGGAGGGGTGGGGGCGTGGGGATGCGACCCCGCTCTGCTGTCTCCCGGTAGCGTAGTGGCAGGCGGCTGGCGCGACGGATGCCGGCGAGGCTGGCGCGGTCCCTGCCCCGCCGGGCGCGAGGGCGGGATAGCAGGGACCGTGACAGGCGAGCCGATTTCCTGGCCACAAGGCGCGGTTATGTCTCACTCCACCGGGCCGCTGGAGGGGCAGGTTGGGCAGGGAGGAAGCGGCGGGGACCCGGCACCGGGGGTCCTGCGCGAGCGGGTGCCGGTGGGGGGGCGGGAGTGAACATAACCGCTCTTGTGGCTGGGAAATGGCGCAAGGCGGAGCCACAGGCGCGCAAGCATGAGCACCGTGGGCGGAGCCGTTCCGTCGTGCCAGCCGCCGAACGGAGCGAAGCTGAAACCAGCGGGGTCGCGGTTCGAGTTCCCGCCGGATTCACGCGCCGCGCAGCGGGCGAGCGGAGCGAGAATCAATGTTCCCTGCCTGTCTCCGGTGGCTTCCGGTAGCGCACTGGAGCGGAACGAAAGCCGTCCGCTGCGGGCGAGCCTGCGAGGTCGCGGGCGGCGGCGCAGTGGAGCGGAAGGAAGCGAACGGAAACGCCGGAGTCAGGCCCGTTGCGGTGGCAGTCGGCGGTCCCTCCGCGCAGGCCCAGACGCGCAGGAACGAGCATCGTAGCCGGAGCGAGAGGGGGCCGCCGTCTGCCGCCGCCCTCGTGTCCGGGTCCCCGTTCGGCGGCGGGTGCGTCGGTCGCACTCGCCGCGTGGCATCGGTGTTAGCGGAGCGAGTCCGGCGCCGGGCCGTGCTCGCGGAGCGGTCTTCGGCCGGTCTCCGAAGTGGGACGTGCGGGAACGGAATGAAGCGTTCGCGAAGGCGCGGTGCCGTAGCGGGCGCGCAATGGAGTGGAGGCATGGACCGCGCCGGAGTCCGGCCCCCGGGCCAGGGCAGGTCCCGCGATGGTGCGCGGTGCCAGCGGCACGCCCAGCGGTAGCGCCGTGCGAGCGCACGCTCGCGGGTCCTGCCCGGCCCTCGTAAGCCCTTCTGCCGTCTGCGGCGGTGGGCCGGTCGGAACGCTTTGCTGACGACTGGCCCGCCGTTGGCCGCCGGTCGGGGAGCAGGCGGCAGACACGCGACGGTCTGTCTCCGGCGAGCGCGCAGCGCGAGCTTCCGTCCCGTCATCGAGCCGCGTTAGCGGCGAGCAGTTCCCGCCGGACAGCGCGCGCGAGGGATGTCCACCCACCCGGGAGGTTCAATGGCAACGAGACTGTGGAACGTGGTGAACCGTTCTCCGCGCGCGCTGTAGCGAAAGGGCCGCCGACAGGGGCCGTTCGATAACCCGTGATGGCGGCCCGGTGCCCGGCTAGTGCGCGTTTAGCGCACGCCGGGCATGAGCGTCCGGCGTCCGCGCGCGGGAGTGAGCGTTAAATGGGGAGACGGTTCGCTGGGACGCGCTTCGTGGTGGTTGAGCGCGGAGGAACGGAGCGCGAACTGAAGTTGCATCGAGCAGCGCGAGCTGACCTTTCGATGGACGTGGTTGTGGCGGGCGTGGTTGTGGTGGCATTGGGAGACGGGTGATTCGTGGGTGGTGGTTGGCGTGGGGTGGTTGGGGTGGGGTGGTTGGCGTGGTTGTGGCGGACGTGGTTCGGGGTGGCATTGGGAGACGG
>CAZUUP010000795.1:0-2332 GCA_964623105.1 uncultured Akkermansia sp. | reverse complement strand
TGACGAACCGTATCTTTGGGAGCACCTGGCGTTGCATCTGGTTGCGGCGGGGCGGGCTGAAGGTGGGGTTCGATGAGTGGGTGCTCAAGCCATCGGTCCGCCGCGCCCATCGGAGGGGAGAGAGGGCAGGGGTGAGCCCACCACGTTCCAGTTTCGCGACCCGCTGAACCACGAGAGTCTCTTCAATCCCCCACGCTTTGATCGCCCACTCTGGAATCTCAAACCCAACACCCCATGAATCCCCCATCCGTGACACCACCGGTTCCCACCGAGCGGGTCGAAAGCCTGATCCATCTCGCGCGCGGCGAGAAAGTGTTGCTGGACGCCGATCTGGCACTGCTTTACGGGGTCAACTCGGGCCTTGAACCAAGCGGTCAAACGCAATCTGAGCCGGTTTCCCGCCGACTTCATGTTTCAACTGTCGATTGAGGAAGCCGACAGTCTCCTCCGTTCAAGATCACAATCTGTGACCTTGAAAAAGCGCGGGACGAACATCAAATACCTCCCCTACGCCTTCACCGAACAAGGCGTGGCGATGCTCTCCAGCGTGTTGCGGAGCGAACGCGCCGTGCAGGTCAACGTCGCCATCATGCGGGCCTTTGTGAGCCTGCGCCGGATGCTGGCTGGCAACGAGGCTCTGGCCGGGAAGCTCGCCGAACTGGAGCGCCGGCTGGAAGGCCACGACCAAGCCATCAAGTCCCTTTTCGACGCCATCCGCGAACTCATGACTCCGCCTGCCAAGCCCAAACGCGAAATCGGCTTCCACGCCACTGGCAAGGAGGCTACAGATGGCGGCGCGACAAAAGCCAAACGCGAGTAACGCCTCCAAAATGCCTGACGACCTCCCCTACGACGTTTTCCTGAGCCACAGCGCGCAGGACAAGGCGGTGGTGCGACCGCTGGCGGAGCGGTTGCGGCAGGACGGGCTGAAGCTGTGGCTCGATGAACCGAAATCCCGCGACGCCCGGATGATCGCGGCGGGGGGGGACTGCAAACAGCTTGTTGGCTCCGGCTGAGGTGATTTAAGGTTCCGCTATGAGCGAGACGCGAACCGAAACCCCGCCCGCCACCGCCGTCACCGTGGCCCGCCAGCGTCGGCTCGAATTGGCCCGGCAGGCGTTCAAGGATTTCTACGCCCAATGCTTCTGGTCCTATCGCCCGGACGCCGAGATCACCGAGGAGCGGATCCCCTTCGTCATCCGGGGACTGCGTGAACATGGTGGCCTGGCCGGCTACCGCGTCGCCGCCGAGCTATGCCGCTAGGAGCCTTCGAACGTGACGTGCTGCGGCAGCTTGCCGCGAACCGGAACCCGGACAGCTACGTGGCCGGGGCGACGGTCCTGAACCAGAGTGCCGCCTCCCCGCGCACCTCCAAGGACGTGGACGTTTTTCACGACACGAGCGAAAGCCTCTCCCAGTCCACCGATCGCGATCTGGCGACGCTGCGAGCGGCGGGTTTCGAAGCGATCGAAGTGGGGCGTCGCCATGACACCTTTTGCCGCGCGCTGGTTCGTCGGGCCGGGCAGCAAACCAAGATCGAGTGGGTCTTCGACAGCGCATTTCGCTTTTTCCCGATTGAGCCTGACCCGGAACTGGGGTGGCGATTGAACTTCTGGGATGCGGCGGTGAACAAGGTTCTGGCCTTCGCGGGGCGTCCCGAAATCCGCGACTGGATCGACGTGCTGCATTTACACGAGCGGCACCTCCATCTGGGCGCGCTGGCCTGGGCCGGGACTGGCAAAGACCCGGGCCTCTCTCCGGAAGCCATCATCCGCTGGGGCGGACGACAGGCGGTCTATCGCCCCGAAGACCTCGCCGACCTGACGCTCACGGAGCCGGTCACTCTGCCGCAGGTCAAAGAGCGTTGGCTCTCTGCCTCGGCCGCCGCGCTGGACCTGATCGCCCGCCTGCCGCTCGACGAAGTAGGTTGTCTCTATCTCGACGCCGCCGGCAAACCCGTCTGTCCCGATCCGTCCTCGCCGGAGTTTCCGAAACTCACCCGTCACTTCGGCAGCGTCAAAGGTGCCTGGCCGCGAATCGTGGAGAATTGACCCCCACCCATGAGCACCGAGACCTTCCCCTACGACCTCTTCCTCAGCCACCGCGCGAAGGACAAGGCGTTGGTGCGCGCTTCCTCCCTCTCCGCCTCGAACGGGGAGAGGGTTGGGGTGAGGTGTCGAATTCTCATCTGGTTCCGGCAGGACGAGGTGAAGGTGTGGTGCGATGAATGGGTGCTCAAGCCGTCGGTTCCCCTCGCCCATCGGATGGGAGAGGGGTCAGGGGTGAGGGCGGCGAAGATCGGGGAAGGGCTGGAGCACTCGCGCGTGCTGGT
>CAZUUP010000794.1:0-2333 GCA_964623105.1 uncultured Akkermansia sp. | reverse complement strand
GTCGCCCAGATGAACGCCTTCCCCCTCGAACTGCCCGAGGTCACCGAGGCGCAACTCCACCGCCATTTCACCAACAAGCTCGCCCTGCCCATGGCCCTCATGGACAACCTCACCGAATCCCAGATTGCGCGCTTCATGGAACAGGGCGGCAGCCTCCCCGGCCTCGAAGTCGAGATCATGCCCGTCCGCACCTATCCCCAGGCCACCACCGCCGCCCACCTGCTCGGTTACCTCAACCGCGACAACAGCTCCGCCGAGGACGAGGAAGCTTTCTTCAACTACCGGCTCCCCGACTACCTCGGCAAAGCCGGACTCGAAGGCGCCTTCGACCGCGCCCTGCGCGGCCGTGCCGGCGTCAAAAATCTCCTCGTCAACAACCTCGGCTATCGCCAGTCCGAGGAACTCGTCAACCCCGCCGAGCCCGGCCACAACGTCATCCTCACCCTCGACCTCGATATCCAGAAGGAAGCCGAGCGCGCCCTCCGCATCGGCAACCCCAACCAGCGCGGTGCCGTCGTCGTCATGGACCCGCAGACCGGCGACGTGCTCGCCCTCGTTTCCTCCCCGAGCTTCGACCCCAATGCCTTCATCCCTCGCATCACCCAAAAGGAATGGGAGCGGCTCGATGACGAAACCCTCCGGCCCATGATCAATCGCGCCACGCAGGAACGCTATCCCCCCGGCTCGATCTTCAAAATCGTCGTCGCCCTCGCCGCCCTCGAGGCCGGCACCCTCCGCCCCACCGAAGCCATCCACAACCCCGGCTTCTACCAACTCGGCAAACGCCGCATCGGCGACACCGCCCGCCCCGGCGACTACAACTTCGTCAAGGCCTTCAAACACTCCAGCAACACCTACTTCATCACCCAAGGCCTCCGCTGCGGCATCCGCCGCATCACCAGCATGGGCAACCGCTTTCACCTTGGCGAACTCACCAGCGTCCTCCCCCGCCAGGAAGTCGAGGGCGAATTCCCCACCCTCCAGCAGGTCAGCCACGCCTGGTCCGACGGCGACACCGCCAACCTCTCCATCGGCCAGGGCCCCATCACCGTCACCCCCATCCAGATGGCCATCATGACCTCCGCCATCGCCAACGGCGGCCGCGTCCTCTGGCCTCGTGTCGTCAAAAGCATCGAGCCCCCTGAATTCCGCCCCGACGATCCCAAGACGGAATTTCCCGCCGCCCGCCTCCGTGCCGACCTGGGCGTCAACCCCCATCACCTCCAGCTCATCCGCGAAGCCATGCTCGCCGACGTCGAGGACTCCGACGGCACCGGCCGCCGCGCCGCCGTTCCCGGCATGCGCGTGTGCGGCAAAACCGGCACCGCGGAAGTTAAACAAGGCGCCCGCCGCGTTGACCAGATCACCTGGTTCGTCTCCTTCGCCCCGTTTGAAAACCCCCGCTACACCGTCGTCGTCATGGTCGAAAGCGGCGTCTCCGGCGGCTCCTCCTGCGCCCCCATCGCCGAACAAATCTATCGCTTCCTCAAGACCTACGAACCGGGCGCGCCCAAGGAACGCAAGACCATGGCCGCCCTGGGAGGTGCCCGGTGAAACGCACCAACCTCCGTGAGTTCCTGGCCGGCTTCGACTGGATGCTTATCCTGGCGCTCATCGGGCTTATGATCTTCGGTGCCGCCTACATCTACAGCGCCACCATGGTGAACGCGCCACCGGCCGGCACCGGCATCTTCGCCCAACGCTGGTTCCGCCAGGTCATCTGGTACGCCGGCGGACTCGTGTGCGCCGGCCTCATCGCCGCCATCAGCTACAACCGCATCACCAGCTACGCCCTCGTCTTCTACTGGGCCACCATCATCTGCCTCGTCGGCGTGCTCATCCCCGGCATCGGCTCCATGCGCTACGGTGCCCGCCGCTGGATTGATGTCGGCTTCTTCCAGTTCCAGCCCTCCGAGTTCGCCAAGCTCGCGCTCATCCTCGCCTTGGCCAACTATCTCGGACGCCCGAAGGAGGAACTGCGCGAGCCGCGCGTCTTCGCCACCGCCCTGGGCATGATCGTCCTGCCCTTCCTCCTCGTCTTCAAGGAGCCCGACCTCGGCTCCGCCCTCATCCTTCTGCCCATCGGCTTGGTCATGATGTTTGCCGCCGGCATCCCCGGCCGCTACCTCGCCCGCCTCCTCGGCGGCATGACCGTACTCATACTCCTCCTGCTCGTGGACATCCTGTTCGCGCCGCCCCAGTGGCAGATCAAGCTCGAGGAATATCAGCGCCGCCGGCTCCTCGTATTTTTTGGCCGCGACTTTGCCGCTCCGGACGCCACCGAAAAGGAGCGGCAGCTGGCCAGAATCATGCAGCGCAACCACTCGTACAAC
>CAZUUP010000793.1:0-2334 GCA_964623105.1 uncultured Akkermansia sp. | reverse complement strand
GTCAGATACAGCGGACCGCTGGCGCTTGTGCCGCCGAGGAACTGCAGGTTGAACTTCAGCTCCATCTGCATCACCGGTCGCAGTTCGGAGGTCTCGAGAAAGACGGACTTCCCATCGGGCAAAAGGCGGGCGGAACGGATCGCGATTTCGTCGCGACCTTCCCGCGTGGGATCGCTGACGGAATAGTCCTTGGAGCCGTAGGCGCCGCTGTAACGGTAGTTCCACTGGCGAAGGGAGTAACTGCCGGTGTCCTCGACGGTAGAACGGTCAAGCAGTTGCGCAAACGTGAGGCGCAGTCCATTGCGGTGGGCGTGCCAGGCGATCGGGGTTCGGACCGAGGCGCCGAGTCTTCGGACGCGCTGCAGTGAGCCGTCCCGCGCCGCACTGGTCTGCCAGCCGGTGCTGCCGGCAACGTACAGGTGCCCATCACCGGTATTGAAGGTCGCGCGCATCGGTCCCGATACGAACCGTACGGGCAAAGCCACTGCCGCACCCTGCGATTGGCCGTCCACCTCATCGCGCAACACCAGCGCCATCGCACACCGCCCCCAGAGCAGATGCAGCATCTGCCCGCCCAGCGGGCCCCACTGTCCCTCGGGGATCCAGACCTGGCTGGAGCTGGAGTTGTCGAATCCATGCGGCAACCAGCACAATGGCGCGTCGTAGCCGGATGGGCGGTCTGGCGTCACCTTGGGTCCGCCGAAGCCGTAGTAGCCGCCACGGCGCACCTCCGCGATGGCCGACGAGGGCGTCCAGGTTCCCTGCTGCGGCGCGGCGGTAAGCAATCCGTCAGCACGCACGCCGAGACCGTTGGGATTGCGAAAACCCGTGCCGATGGTTTCCCGGGTCTTGCCATCGGGAGAGATGCGCTGCACGCCGGTCGGGTCGACGTAGTAAAAGTTTCCGGCCGCGTCGCGTTCAAGACAGGTGACGTAGTTATGCCCGCCCGTGGAGGTTTCAATCAGGTTGGAGAAATTCTCGTAGCGATCCGCCTCGCCGTCTCCGTTGTCGTCGTGCAGCACCGTGATCTGGTCGCGTCCCAGGACATGAACGCGGTCGCCAACGATGCGCAACCCGAGCGGTTGGAACAGGCCGGTGGCGAAGCGTCTCCAGGTGACGGACCGGAGCTGATCGTCAATGCCGCCCACGCGCCAGACGTCGCCGTGGATCGTGCAGACGGCGGCGGAACCGTCGCGAAAAAAATCCACGCCGGAGCAGAACATCAGCGCTTTCCAGGGATTGGCATACGGCACCGTGAGGGTGTCCACGGCAAAACCGTCCACCGGCAACCCGAGTTGGCCCGCGTTGGTGATCGCAGGCAGCCAGCGCGGCGGTCCGGGGCGGGAGAGGCCGGCCAGATTTTCCAGCGCCCCGTTGGCGGTGGCGGCGGCATGCTTTTCAAACTCGCTCAACTGCTCGCGCGGGCCGGTCCAGAGGAGGAGTTTGATGCGGGCTGGTTCGCGACGGGCGGGGCAGCGGAGGCGCACGGAGCCGTCGCCGGTGACGAGGGAGATCGCCGCGGCCCCGACCTTGGCGACGGCGTGAAGGCGGCCTTTTTGCTCGAGGACGGCGATGTCCGCGCCCGGGATGGCGCGTGTCAGGCCGCTGGCACCGGGCAGGGTGATGAGTGTCTGGGTTAGCGGTTCGTCCCCCGCGGCGATTTCGATAGTGCGCGTGAAAGCCCGGACGGAGCCCGGCGGATCGATCCCGGGTGATTCACTGACCAACGTTTTCCCGATGAGCGATTGAAGCACGACGCGTTGTCCCTGAAGGTGCAAGGACTCGTGGCGAACGGGGACACCCTCCCACTGGGCACCGGCGGACGAGAATGCCCATTCGCCGACCGGCGCCGGGGCGTCGATCAACCCGAAGCGAGTGCCGGAAAACTTCAGGAAGCCGCCGATCCAGCCGCCGCGAAACACACACGCCTTGGTGTCGTAGCACACGGTCGCGGCATTGGTGCCAACGCCGTCGCCCACGCGGACTGAAAGCCCCTTGGCGATCGTGCCGTGGGGTGTCTTGAGGATCGAGGCGAGGAACGGACCGACGTCGGTCTGGTTCCAGCGGGCGTCGGCCCAGTCCTTCTCGGATTGCGCGGCGACCTCCTTTCCGGCTGCGGCGTGCTGGCCCGATGGCGTGGCCGGGGGCTGGGTCGGCGTCTGAGCGAACGAGCCCACGGCGAGCAACGCACAGGCGCCAAAGATGGTGGGTGCGACGAAGTGGGCGGTCCAAGAAGAGCAGTGCATGACCGCGAGTAAGCAATCTTCGGTTGGGCCTGTCTAGAGCGTTTGCCTGAATTATGTAGCGTTGCTGGCGACTGTCGCCCCTCACCCC
>CAZUUP010000792.1:0-2337 GCA_964623105.1 uncultured Akkermansia sp. | reverse complement strand
TGGCCTGGTTTCATTAGTGCAAGTCAGTGCCGGTTAGTGGTTTGCCATCGGCAGGCTGGTTTTCAACTGCGGAATCCAGGTCGCAACCTCTTTCCGACCTCAAAAGGTTCAGGGCGCCGCTTTTCACACAGGCTCCAAAGTCCGCGCGCCGTTCGCGTTGATTGCATGGTTACGCCTCCCCCCCACGGCTCGCCCACCACCCCGCACCCCATTCAATCCCCCTCCCCACCGTGTTCCATCCGTGTTCCATCCGTGTTCCATCCGTGGCCCAGCACCGCCCCCTCCCCGCCGTGTTCCATCCGTGGCCCACATGCCGGCCCCGGCTTACCCCAACAGATTGTGCAAGACATTCCCTGCCAGACCCGTCAGCCGGAAATCCAGCCCGTTGTACCGATACGTCAGCTTCTCATGCTCGATTCCCAACAGATGGAGAATCGTCGCGTGCAGGTCGTTCGCCTGAACCTTGTTGTCCACCGCCTTGTACCCAAATTCATCCGTCGCGCCGTAGTGATACCCCGGTCGCACGCCGCCGCCGGCCATCCAGATGGTAAATCCGTTCGGATTGTGATCCCGCCCCAGACTTCCCTGCGAATCGCTCGTCCGCCCAAACTCTCCCCCCCACACCACCAACGTGTCCTTCAGCAATCCCCGCGCCTCCAGGTCATGCAATAACGCCGCCGCCGGCTGATCCGTGGCCGCACCGCATGAACGATGGTTTTTCTGAATGTCGCTGTGTCCGTCCCACGGCACATCATTCACGCTCCCATCCCCGCCGACGCCCTTGCCGGCAAAGATTTGTACGTAGCGGACCCCGCGCTCGACCAAGCGCCGCGCCAGCAGGCATTGGCGGCCGAACGTCCCACAATCCTTGTCCTCGAGCCCATACAACTTCTTCGTCTCGGCCGATTCCCCTGACAAATCCATCGCCTCCGGCGCCGCGGTCTGCATCCGGTATGCCAGCTCGAAAGAATTGATCCGCGCCATCAACTCCGTCTGCAGCGGCCGGTTCCGTGCGTGCTCGGCGTTGACATCCCGCAACAAGTCCAACGTTGCCCGCTGCTGCGTTTCCGTCTCGTCCTTGGCCCGCAGCAGGTTGTCAATCGTCTCCTTCCGGCGCGCATCCAGCGCCAGCGCCTGAAAGGTCTTCGGTAAAAATCCCGCGCTCCAAATCTGGTCATCTCCGCGTGGCCGCGTCTCGTGCATCACCACAAACGACGGCAGGTTCTGGTTCTCCGCCCCCAAACCATAACTGATCCACGAACCCGCGCTCGGCCGGCCCGGAATGCTCGCCCCGCACATCAACTCCATCGAAGCCGGCGCGTGGTTGTTGGCCTTCAGGTGCATCGAATGCACGAAACACATCTTGTCCACATGCTTTGCGAGATTTGGAAAGATGTCCGACACCCACGTCCCCGACTGCCCGTGCTGCTGCCACCCGAACGGCGACGCCAGAATCTTCCCGCTCGTCGTGAAAAAACCCGTCTTCGGATCGCTCCCCGGCAACACCTGCCCGCCCCGCTTCTGCAATTCCGGTTTGTAATCCCACGTGTCAACCTGCGACGGCGCCCCGGTCATGAACAGCCAGATCACCCGTTTCGCCCGCGCCGGCCGCATCGGCGGACGCACCGCCAGCGGATTCACCGCGTTGATCGCCCCCGCCCCGCGGGCCGCCGCGCCACCGAGCATGCTGGCCAGCGCCAGTGAACCAAAACCAAACCCCGACTGCTGCAAAAACTGCCGGCGCGACGGGAGCGAAACTTCAATGGGACTCGGTGTGTTCATCGGCCAGACAGACTGCCCGTCGCGCCCCCAGATTCAAGCCTGGCTCCCCCCACCTGAATCCCGCCTGCCAGAATTCTCACTCGCAAATACCGAAGCCGGTCGTTAAATCGAACCAGAAGAACGTTCGCACGACGATGATTGCCAACCGCTCCCTGGACCGCCACTCGGCACCGGGGAAGGTTCTTGTCGTGACTTCGCTTCTCTTCTGGCTGCTACCTGCCGGAATCGCCGCCGAAACCATGGCGCCGTTCCTCAAGGCGCATTGCTTCGAATGCCACGACGCCGACACCCGGAAAGGCGGTTTTGATCTGACAACACTTGGTCCGGAGGTCACCAAGCCCGAGAACTTCCTCCGCCTCGAGAAGCTTTACCACCGCGTGGCCAATGGCGAAATGCCACCTAAGAAACGCACCCCACCCCCGGCGGCGGAACGCGACTTATTCCTCAAATCCCTCGGTGCGGAACTGCATGCCGTGTCCGCCGCAAGGCAACGCGAATCAGGCCGCGTGGTCGTGCGGCGGATGAACCGCACGGAGTATGAGCACACGCTGCACG
>CAZUUP010000791.1:0-2349 GCA_964623105.1 uncultured Akkermansia sp. | reverse complement strand
AGTGCCGGTTAGTGGTTTGCCTTCGGCAGGATGGTTTTCAACTGCGGAAGCCAGGATAATACCGCACCCAAAACTCACCCACCTCAGCTCACAACCCCACCGTCTCCGCAAACCCGCACACAATGTTCATGCTCTGAATCGCCTGCCCGCTCGCCCCCTTCACAATGTTGTCCTCCGCGCTCATCACCAGCAACCGCCCCGTCCGTACATCCACCCGCCACGCCAGCTCCAGCACATTCGTCCCCACCACATTCTTCGTGTCTGGCAACGCCTTCCCCTCCAGCAAACGCACAAACGGCTCCTGCGCATACGCCTTTTGATAGCAAGCCCCCACCGCCTCCGCCAAGGCCGTCGCCTCCCCCGCCGAACCAATTGCCCGCGCCGGTGACAAATACAACGTCGTCAAGATCCCCCGGTTCACCGGAATCAAATGCGGCGTAAACTGCACCACCACCGGCACCCCCGCCGCCCGCGACAACTCCTGCTCGATCTCCGACAAATGCCGTTGCTTCGGCACCCCATACGGACGCACACTCTCGTTGCACTCCGCGAACAGATAATCCACCTCCGCCTTCCTTCCCGCCCCGCTCACCCCGCTCAACGAATCCGCAATGATCCCCTCCGAGCGCACCAACCCCGCCCGCAACAACGGCAGCACCGGCAGCAAAATGCTCGTCGGATAACACCCCGGCGAAGCCACCAGCGTCGCCTGCCGGATCTGCTCCCGGTAAACCTCCGGCAACCCGTACACCGCCTTCCCCAGCAGCCCCGGCGCCGGATGCTCGTGCCCGTAAAACTCCTGATACACCGCCGCGCTCCGCAACCGGAAATCCGCGCTCAGGTCAATCACCGTGCATCCCAACTCCAGCAACGGCACCGCAAACTCCGCCGCCACCCCGTGCGGCAATGCCAGAAAAACCACCTGCGCCTGTTTCGCCAGCAATTCCACCTTCGGCTCCGTGAACCGCAGCAACCGCGACTTCGCATGGCTGGCAAATCTTGGAAACACCTGCGCCACCGTCTGCCCCGCGCTCTGCCGCGACGTCACCGCCGTCAACTCCACCAGCGGATGATTCAACAACCGCCCCACCAACTCCTCGCCCGAGTATCCCGACGCCCCCACCACCGCCACTTGCACTGGATTTTTCATGATTGCCGTTTCGTTCCCGAACTCCGCCACTCTTTCCCCGCCCTCCGCCAAAGTAAACCCTCCATCACCCCCGGCCCCGCCACACCCGCCACCGGAAAGGCGCGGTGTCCTCACTAAGCCGCCAAATCTCCCGCCCCTCCGCCGCCGGCAATCCGGGCCAAATCAAAAAAAATCCCCGCCAGCACTCGCGGGCGGGGATTCGCAAAAACCGTCTCGCTCAACGCTTGCTGAACTGGAACCGCTTGCGCGCGCCCGGCTGGCCATACTTCTTCCGCTCGCGCATCCGCGGATCACGCGTCAGATAACCCTGCGCCTTCAACAGCGGACGCAGATTCACATCCACTTCCAGCAAGGCCCGCGAAATCCCCAGTCGCATCGCGCCCGCCTGCCCCGTCGGACCGCCCCCCTTCACGTTCGCCTGCACATCATACTTGCCCAGGCTGTCCGTCGCCTTGAACGGCAGAATCACCAGGTCACGCAACGCCGCCACGCCAAAATAATTGTCCAACGGCCGCCCATTGATGACGACCTTGCCTGAACCCGACGAGAGCCGGACGCTGGCGACCGCATTCTTCCGCCGGCCCGTCCCGAGATATTCCTGAATCTTCGCTGCTGCCATATTGATCTGTTGGGTTTAGTTCGCCGCCTGGACCACATCCGGCTGCTGTGCCTGGTGAGTATGCTTCGGTCCCTTGAAAACTTTCAGCTTCGTGAGCAACTGGTCGCCCAACCGGTTCTTCGGCAGCATCCCCTTCACCGCATGGGTGATCAGCCGCTCCGGCGTCCGCGCACGCATCTGCGCCACCGTCGTGTAGCTCTCGCCGCCCTTCCAACCCGAGTAGGTCATCAACGACTTCTCATTCGCCTTCTTGCCCGTCACGACCACTTTTTCCGCATTCATGACCACCACAAAATACCCCCCACCCACATGAGCCGTCGCCGTGGGCTTGGTCTTCCCCCGCAAAATGTCCGCAATCTGAACGGCCACCCGCCCCAGCACGGCGCCATCCGCGTCGATGACATGCCACTTCCGGGCATCCAATGAGTTCTTCGGCAAATACGTTTTCATTTCTACCTATTTAAAAGAGGCCGGAGGCTAGCAAAGGGCCCGCTCAAGTCAACGGCCTTTTGCGGATTTTTCATCACCCACCCCGCCCCCCCCCCCGGGCGGACTCCCGGCACCCACCCCCGACTCCCGC
>CAZUUP010000790.1:0-2358 GCA_964623105.1 uncultured Akkermansia sp. | reverse complement strand
TACCCGGCGGCAGAAGGGTTTCGTTTCTTCAGTGCGGCCGAGGTTGGAACCGCAAAGGTGAAAGCATGACAAGGAAATGGTGGGCGAACGTATTCGACTACGCGGCGGGCGCGGCCGGCGGCGTTCTCGCGACGCGAGTGCTTCCATCAGACGCTTTCACGACACTTCATCCGTCATTCTTCCTGATCTTTGCCGGCATGTGCATCGTGGCGTCAACGGCTTTGTCACTTGAGAAAAAATGAGAACGCAATGATCCCCGCCACCAAGGTCCCCTCCATCATTCAGCAGGCCACGCAGATGGCGAAGGATGGATATGGCTGGGAGGATATCAGGAAGGAACTGGAGATACCGGGACTGGCAGCCAAGTATTCTGTGTTCGGTCCGCCGAAGCCGAAGAAGACGGAGGCAAAATGAGCCGCCAAGGAATTGTAGTCAGTGAGGAGTTGGTCCATGACGCGGTCAACTATTTGGCAACGCAATCAGACGCAGCGGCGCTTGCTAAGGGCAATCAGGTGCGAGCTGAGTACCATCGAAGAAAGATTAGAGCGTCGCTTATTCTTGCTGCCCCACATTCCTCGCAAGGGCTCAGGGAAGCGTATGCAGACAGCCACAAGGACTACGAGGAAGTCTGCGAAAAACTAGCCAAGGCCGAAGAGGAAGTCGAGCGACACAGGAATAACCGCTCCAGGGCGGAGACAATATGTGAGATGTGGCGGACGCAATCGGCCACGCTTCGTGGGTTATCCAGGGTCGCCTAACCATGCGAGGGACGAACAAAATGCTGAAGGAATCTAATTTCCACAAGGCCGCAGAACTTCTGGCAATCCGCAGAACGCTTCAATATATCGCAGCCAGACCCAATGCCGATACGAACGATTGGGAACTCGTATTCCGCAAGCCGAACGGAGATACCCAAACAAAAATTAGCAACGAGGACGCCGTGGAGGCCGCTCTGGTCGCGTTAAGGGCTCATTTGCAC
Source organism: uncultured Akkermansia sp. (assembly GCA_964623105.1). GTDB lineage: Bacteria > Verrucomicrobiota > Verrucomicrobiia > Limisphaerales > BJHT01 > BJHT01. The sequence goes on along the minus strand of CAZUUP010000790.1, from coordinate 1,379 downwards.
ACCGTAGAGAGGGAACTTCACGAGCTTGGCGTGGAGTTAAGCGACCAGAACGCCGAGGCCGCCTAGCCATGCACCTACCGCGAGTATTCGTCCACATTCCGGGATCGGAAATGAAGCCAAAGAGCAGGAACAAGAACGGCGGCCCCGTCAAATCCGAGAGGGTTCCGATGTCCCCTGCGGAGCAAAACGCCCGCATCCGCAGAGCGGCAAGGGCCTTACAGCAAGGGGCCATGCAGCAGGACTTGATCGCCAGGGGGTTCAAGGCCGCCGAGATCAAGCAGGCTCAGGCGATGATCGGGAAGAAGTGAGATGGCGACGAAGCAAGAGCGAGCGTGCGGCAGCAAACGCAAGCATCGCACGCGAGAGAGCGCCTACGGCGAGGCTAGGGGGACGCGCGTGCCAGGGATGAGCGTCTATCAATGTGCGTATTGCAAGAACTGGCACATCGGCAAGTCGCGCAAAGCAAAATCTCCGACAGCGGCATCAGACCGTATTGGCTATCTGCTGGAACGCCACAGGCGACGGTTCGCCGGAGACAAGAAGGCCGCGCATGTCTAACCCTTTCATCCACGAGAAGCGCAAAATCCTGACGGTGCAGGAGCGCGCGAAACTGTTCGCCCTTGCGGACGGCCACTGCCAGAAGTGTACCCGGAAAATCCCGGCAGGTGACGACTGGGACGCGGATCACGTTATCCCGCTCGCCAGTGGCGGCACCAACGACTTCCCGGATAATTGGCAATGCCTCTGCTCGTGGTGTCATGACGACAAGAGCGCAGACGATAACAGCCGGGCCGCCAAGTCAAAGAGGGTCTACGCCCAGCACGTAGTCCCTCGCCGGTTTGCTCGATCCAGATCATGGGGGAGAAGATGAGCAACGGTGAACAGAAGACAGAGGATTCCGTCAAGTTCGGCGATGACGCTTGGGTCTACTGCGACCAGCATCTGCGCCCGCACATGACGGGCTGGTGCACGGTCAGCGTCAGGAACAAGGTTTTGCTCCGGGCGAAGTCCGCAGAAGAGGCATACGCCGAATGCAAAGAGCTTGGGTTTCGCATGGAGAGCAGCGCCAAATGACCCGCCGCTGGGAATATCTCCACTTCCTCTCCCCCGAGGAAAAAGCCGCCCTCGACGATCACGACCGCCACATCAAATGGCTGAAGGAGCGCTTAGCAGTCCACGACAAGCTGAGATACGAAATCGTAAATCGTGGGACGCAACGAGCAAGAGCAGAAGCGAAAAGACGAGTGAAAGATTTGGTTCAGGCATAGCTCTCGCAGACCTGGGGAGCCCAAGCGCCCGATCATCGGATCGAGAGGAGCAAGAATGAAGGAATATCACAAGATTGACACCGTCTTTAAGCGCGATCCGGCGACCAACAT
>CAZUUP010000789.1:0-2366 GCA_964623105.1 uncultured Akkermansia sp. | reverse complement strand
ACAAGACCTTTGGCTACATCGTGGACTACAAGGATCTGTTCAGAAAGGTGCGGGGTGCGATGGCGGTCTATACTTCCGAACTCGACCACAGCGACGGCGGAGCAAGCCCGGAAGTGCTGTTGCAGGACCGGCTCAAGAAGGGGAAGGAGCGGCTGGATGCCGCGCTGGAGGCGGTGGCGTTGCTCTGCGAACCCGTCCGGCCGCCGAGAGGCGAACTGGAACACATCCATTACTTCTGCGGCAACACGGAGCTGCCCAACGACCTCAAGGAACACGAGGCCCAGCGCGTCGCCCTTTACAAGGCCGTGGCCGCGCTGGTGCGGTCGTATGCGGACATCGCCGACGATCTGTCGCAGGCGGGCTATTCGGCAGCCCAGATCGCGGGAATCAAAAGGAAGGTGGAGGGCAATCTCAAGCTGCGGGACATCATCCGGCGGGCAAGTGGCGAGACGATTGATCTGAAGGCGTATGAGGCGGACATGCGCCATTTGATTGATACCTACATCGAGGCCCGGGAGGCGAAGGTCATCTCCAGCTTTGGGGAGATCGGCCTGCTGGAACTGATCGCGAAGGGCGGGATGGCGGCGGCCATCAACAGCCTGCCGACCGGTATCAAGGGCAACAAGGACGCGGTCGCCGAGACGATTGCCAACAATGTGCGCAGGAAGATCATCCAGGAGCACCTGAACGACCCGGCGTTCTACGACAAGATGTCGGCGCTGCTGAACGAAATCCTCGCCGATTTGAAGGCGCGGCGGATCAGCTACGAGGAGTTCTTGAAGCGGATCGCCGAATCCGTCGTTGCGCCGTTGCACAGTGGCAGGGCCGCCGACACGCCCGAGACCCTGAACACGCCCGGCAAGCGGGCGCTCTACAATAATCTGATGCAAAAGCGCGGGGATTCGGGTGGGGACGGATGGGGAGAAAACGGGCACCAATACGGGGCGGAGCCGGCGGCACGCGCACTGAAGCTCGCCCTTCAACTCGACGAGACGGTTCGCCGTGCCCGGCAGGACGCCTGGCGTGGCAACCGGGCGAAGGAAAACGTCATCAAAGCGGCGTTGCTGCCATTGCTGGCCAACGATGCGACGGAGGTGGAGCGAATCTTCCTCATCATCAAGTCGCAGGCGGAATACTGATGCACAGGGAATTCCAGTTGGGCGAATTCGCCGTGGACGTGGTGCGGAAGGACATCAAGAACGTCCATTTGAGCGTGCATCCCCCGACCGGGCGGGTGCGGATCGCCGCACCGGCGCGCATGAGCCTGGACACGATCCGCGTGTTCGCGATTTCAAAGCTGCCGTGGATTCGCCGGCAGCAACTCAGGATGCAGGAGCAGGAACGCGAGACACCCCGGGAATACCTGGACCGGGAAAGCCATTTCGTCTGGGGGCGGCGCTGTTTACTCGCGGTCACCGAAAGCGAACAACCGCCAACGGTGGAACTGAAACACAACCGTCTGATCTTGCGAGTGCGTCCGGGGACCGACCCAAGCAAGCGCGCGGCGCTGCTGGAGCAGTGGTATCGGGAGAATGTGAAGCGGGCGGCCCCGCCTGTGATCGCCAAATGGGAGCGCCTGATGGGGGTCAAGGTCCAGCGCCTGTTCGTGCAGCGCATGAAGACCCGGTGGGGCAGTTGCAACCATGTGGCTGGCTCGATTCGATTGAACACCGACCTGGCCAAAAAGCCCAGGGAGTGCCTGGAATACATCATTGTCCACGAGATGGCCCATCTGCTCGAACCCACCCACAGCGAGCGCTTTCGGGCGCTGATGGACCGGTTCATGCCCAAGTGGCAAATCCATCGCGAGACTTTAAACCGACTGCCAGTGCGGTGCGAGAATTGGACTGATTGAGTTGGGGGCGAGTGGGCAGATCACAGGGCGGTCCGAGGTCGGTTGGGGCTGGAACAAAATGGAAGAGTGGAGCCAGCAAGTTTTTTTGGTTTGAGTTCCTGAGTGGGCTGAAATGGCCAAGGTCCGGACGGGGTGGTGAAGCTGGCGATCAACGGGAAGTTCGTGAACGGGGTGAGCCGGGCGTCGGTGCGGAAGGGTTATCTGTGCCTGGAATCGGAGGGGTCGGAGATTCACTTCCGCAACATCCGGATACTGGAGTTGCCGCCGGGGGGCGCGACGCCAGAGCAGACGGCACCGGTGGTGGGGAAGTGAGCGGGCGGGGGGCGAAGCGTTTGTCGGCGGTCGGATGGCGGGAGGTTGCTGATGGACGGCGGCGCGGTGAGGACACCGCGGCCTACCGTGGTTTTTCGGGCGGGAATTGTCGTGGCTGGTGGAGATGCAGCGATCGGGGGGGCTCCCAAATCGCCGCGTAAGAAACAGTGAAATGCGACTCCGATCAATAAACACAGGG
>CAZUUP010000788.1:0-2370 GCA_964623105.1 uncultured Akkermansia sp. | reverse complement strand
TGATGTTGCTGGGTGGCGCGCTGTTTGTCGCGGCCCCGTTTGTGAAGCGAAATGTGCCGCGGCGCGCCTTGCAGTGCGGCGGAGCAATCGCGTGGGTGGGTGCGGTGGTCCTGTGGGGTCTGCGGGGTTGATCAAAGTCGAAATGCCACCGCGAGGGCGGCACCGCGGGCCGCTTGCGCGGCGGTGGTTGCGGGCGGGAGGTCGGGTCCGGGAGGTTGTCGAGGGTGTGCCCCAAGGGCTCATGCGACCAGACAGCAGATGGTGAGTGTCTGTCCTCGGTGGGCCTTTCCCGCTTGCGCCCAGGGTGCTGGAGCCGGGCGCGCTGTGCGTTCAACGCATCCGCCTTTCAATCTCGCCCCGCTGTCCACGCTTGACTCCCGATCAGATTGAGCTTTGCGCCGAAACCTGGTACAGCTTGGGTCGTGTCTCGCTTCAAATGGTTCGCCGTGGCTGGGGCTGCGCTGATTGCCGCCGCGGGGTTGGGTTGGTTGTACTTCGACTGGCGGGATCATAGTCAGGATGTCCCCATCTTCGCTGCCGCCCGGCGCTACGGCGTGGATCCGGCTTTGATCAAAGCGGTGGTCTGGCGCGAAAGCCGCTTTCAGCCGCAAATCCGTGGACGCGCTGGTGAATTCGGCCTGATGCAAATCACTGAAACCGCTGCGCGCGAATGGGCCGCCGCGGAGAATCTCCCGAACTTCCAGCCCGAACACCTCCTCGATCCTGCCACGAACACCCTTGCCGGCACCTGGTATCTCCGCAAATTGTTGCGTCGCTATCCTCAGGCTGATGTACCGTTGGCCTACGCCCTGGCAGATTACAACGCCGGTCGCACGCATGTCCTTCGGTGGAGCAAAGGCCCCGCCCAGACCAACAGCGCCGCGTTTCTACAGCAAATGACCTTTCCCGGGACGCGCAGCTACATCGCCGCGATCTCGCGGCGCTGCGAACAATATCGCGCCGCCATGCCAGTCAGTCCGGCGGCTCCTTGACCCCCGGGTGCGCCGGGTCGATCAGGCGCCCACAGGGTCACGAGGGGGGAACTGCCGCCACCTCGCGAATTTTGCACTTGGACCTTTTCCCCGCCTCCTCCTAACTTCGCCCCGATGAACGACGCGACGTGCGGCATGCACCACGAGGATCCGTGGCGGGTTTTCCGGATCATGGCCGAGTTCACCGCCGGCTTTGAAACCATGTCGCGCGTTTGTCCGGCGGTGACGATCTTTGGTTCCGCCCGCCTCAAGCCCGCCGATCCTTACTATCAGGCCGCCCGAACAATCGGACGTGAACTCGCCCGGCACCATTACGCCGTTATCACCGGCGGCGGCCCCGGGATCATGGAGGCTGCCAACCGCGGCGCCAAGGAAGGCAAGGGCCGTTCCGTGGGCCTGAACATCACGCTGCCGAACGAGCAAAAGCCCAACCGCTACATCAATCTCCCCGTCAACTTTCACTACTTCTTCGCCCGTAAAGTCTGCCTCGCCAAGTACAGCATGGGCTTCATTTTCATGCCCGGCGGGTTCGGCACGCTCGACGAATTCTTCGAAATCGTCACCCTCGTCCAGACCAAGCGCATGCCCCATTTTCCGCTCATCCTGTTTGGCACCGATTACTGGCGCGGCTTGCTCGACTGGATGAAAGTCGTCATGGAAAAGAAACACTACATCGATTCCGGCGACCTCGATCTGATGTCCCTCACCGACGATCCCCTGGAAGCCGTGGACACCATCCTCAAATACCAGCGCCGTGTCGGCATCCCGGCCGAACTGCCGCGCGCATTCGTCTGATTCCCGCCGCCCCGCCACATGTACCAAGTCTCCCGCTTTCCCAACGGCCTGACGCTGGCCACCGCCGCCATGCCCCACATGGCCAGTGTCTGCGCCGGCATCTGGGTGAGCATCGGCGGACGCTATGAGCCCGCGGGGATCTCCGGCATCTCCCACTTCATCGAACATCTGCTCTTCAAAGGCACCGCCCGGCGTTCGCCCCGGGAGATCTCCGAAGACATCGAGGGGCTCGGCGGCTACCTCAACGCCTTCACCGCCGAGGAAAACACCTGCATCTTCGCCCGTGCCCATTGCAAACATCTCCCCGAGGTCATCGATGTCCGTCGATCCGCACCGCCGCGATCCCGACCGTAACGTGCTGGGCGGGCCGCTCGCGCCCTGCTCGTTCAAGCCGATGACCGGCTTCTGGCGCGACGGCTGCTGCGCCACCGGGCCGATGGATGTCGGCCGGCACACCGTCTGCGTCGTCGCCACGGCGGAGTTCCTCGCGTTTTCCAAGCAGGCCGGCAACGACCTGTCGACGCCGATCCCGGACTACCAGTTCCCGGGCGTGAAGCCGGGCGACCGCTGGTGCCTGTGCGCC
>CAZUUP010000787.1:0-2371 GCA_964623105.1 uncultured Akkermansia sp. | reverse complement strand
AGCCGCGGCGACAACCAGTTCGGCACCACCGATGTCAACGAAGACGCTTACACCTCCGATCCCCGCGCCATCACCGTCGCCGCCGTCCGCAGCAGCGGACGCGTCACCTCCTACAGCAACCCCGGCGCCTGCATCCTCGTCGCCGCCCCCAGCGGCGATGGCGGCAACCTCCTCTTCACCACCGACCGCGCCGGCCTCCTCGGTAGCCACCGCATCCTCACCACCAACGACCTCTCCAGCTACACCGCCGGCGGCGGAGGCTTCAGCGGCACCTCCGGCTCCGCACCCCAGATCGCCGGCCTCGCCGCCCTCCTCCTTTCCGCCAACCCCGCTCTCACCGTCCGTGACGTCCAGCAAATCCTCGTCCTCTCCTCCCGCCAGACCGACCCCACCGATCCAGCCAATCGCACCAACGCCACCGGCCTCGTCGTCAGCCACAACACCGGCTTCGGCGTCCCCGACGCCGGCATCGCCGTGCAACTTGCCCGCACCTGGAGCAATCGCCCGCCCGCCCTCACCGTCACCCTCACCGCCACCAATCAACTCCCCATCCCCGACGCCGGATTCATCGTCGTCGCCACCGGAGCCGGCGTCCCCTCAAGCCTGGCCGCCATCCCGGCCATGATCCCCGGCGAATCCTTTCACCCCGACAACGCCCCCGGCGCCGAACTCCACACCGGATCGCCCACTGCCGACTTCCCCGTGGTTTTCGCCGGTCTCGCGACCAATTCCATCACCGCCAACCTCACCAACTCAGCCGCCCTGCTCGTCCGCGGCGTCGCATTCTTTTCTGATAAAATCCAACGCGCCGAAGCCGCCGGCGCCCGCCTCACCCTCATCCACAATACCAACGACAACCTCTTCTCGATGGCTGTCGAAGGCTTCTTTCCCCGCTACCCCGCCGCCCTCATTGGCAACACCGCGGGCACCGCCCTCCTCGCCCAATCTCAAACCAACACCAGTCTCCGCGTGCGCCTCCAGGAAAATCCCGCCACCGTCAGCTTCACCGTCACCAATCAACTCCTCTGCGAACACGTCAGCATCCGCGTGCAAGCCAGTCACCCCCGCCGCGGCCACCTCCGCATCTCCCTCGTCTCACCACACGGAACCCGCAGCGTGCTCCAGCGCGTCAATCCCGCCAGTACTGACTCCGGTCCCGCTGACTGGACCTACCATTCCACCCAGCATTTCTTCGAAGCCGCCACCGGCACCTGGCAACTCAACGTTTCGGATGAACTTCCCGGCACCAACGGCGTCCTGCTCGCTGCCAGCCTGATCCTCCGCGGCGTCCCACTAATCGACACCGACGCTGACGGCCTCGACGACCGCTGGGAAATGAACCACTTCGGCTCCCTCCAGTTCGGTCCAACGGACGATCCCGACCAGGACGGCCTCTCGAACCTGCGCGAACAACTCCTCCACAGCGATCCCACCGCCGCCAGCTCCCCCCACCCGCTGCTGCTCGATCTCTCGCTCTGGAACCAAAACCTCGTCCGCCTGAGCTGGCCCGCGGCACCCAACCGCACCAACATCCTCCTCTCCGGCGACATCATCACCGGCCAACTCTCCCCGGTGACCAACATCGTCACCCGCTTCCCCGAAACCGAACTCTTCCTCCCGCACACCAATTTCCTCCATCGCTTCTTCCGCCTCCAGCAGCCCGCCCCACCCTGATCGCGAACACAGCGTCGGCGCCCGAATGGAAGAGTGCCGCCAAGGTCGCGAGGCCGTCGCCACCGCCACCGCAGCCGCACCGGCTTCCCACCCTCCCAAAATTCCCGGCGCATCGTCCCCAAAAAGAAAAAACCGCCCCGGACTGGCCGGAGCGGCTCGCCATCTTCCCCTTTTCGGATCAATGCTTCCCCGGAAAGTTCGCCTTCACGAAATCGATGCACTTCTTCACGTCCGGCACCGAGTGATCCCAATTATACTCGTACTCGATCGAGATGTTCCCCTTGAAACCCTGCTCCTTCAATTCCGCCAGGATTTCTTTGCACTGCCCGACACCAGTTCCCAGAATCTCATCGTGATTCCCCGGCCCGAGTGCCGCGCGATCCTTCATGTGCAGGCTGATGATCCGCCCCTTGAGGATTTTCACCGCGTCCAGCGGCTTCAATCCCGACGTCTGCCAGTGCCCCGTATCCGCGCACGCACCGATCCGCGCATCGCGATCCTTCACCAGATCGCGGACATACTCCGGATTCCAGATCTTGTAGTTCGGGTCTTCCACCATCTTTCCGTCCGGGCCCTTCTTCATCCGTTTGGCGTGTTCATGGAAACCCACCCGGATGTCGAACTCCTTCACCATCTTCTCGATCGTATCCAGCGCGTCCACCGATTCCGTCGTCACCGCATACAGGCCCATCTTCTT
>CAZUUP010000786.1:0-2372 GCA_964623105.1 uncultured Akkermansia sp. | reverse complement strand
GGTGTCGCCGACGATGGCGAGGGAGCGGTTGAGAGGGGCGAGGTAGATGAGGACGGCGTTGCGATGGCGGGTACGGTCCATCTTGAGGCGGAAGAATTCCTTGCGGGCGTGGGTGATGGGGTCGCCGGGTGCGGAGCGGTGGCTGACGCTCACGCGGATTTCTCCGGAGGTTCGGGACTCGGCGCGGGCGATGGCGGCGATGATCTGGCTTTCGTCGAGTTGGGCCAGGAGTTCGCGTGGTTTCATGTTACCTGCTTCCTCCGTCGCCGCCGCCGCCGAAGCTGCCGCCGGCGCTCGAGAAGGAGTCGGAGGAGGAGGAGCCGTGGCTGGAGCCGGAGGAGGATGAGGATGAGAGGGAGCCAAGGGTGTGCAGGATATCGGAGGCGGTGTTCCAGGCGGAGGAGGAATTGCGGAGGCGGTAGCGGCCGGAGCGGCGGTAGATGGTGGAGCGGATGATGGTGTAGCCGAGGAGGAGGTAGAAGAGAAGGAAGAGGGCGAGAATGATGGCTCCGGTGCTGACGAAGCGGGATGTGGGGGAGGATTCGGCGGTGGTGCGTCCGGTGCCGGTGTATTCGCCACGGATGGCGGCGAGGATGGCCTGGACCCCGCGGGTTATGCCGGTTTCGTAGTCGTTATTGCGGAAGGCGGGGAGGACTTCGTTTTCGATGATGCGTTTGCAAAGGATGTCGGGCAGGGCGCCTTCGAGCCCGTAGCCGACCTGGAGATAGGTTTTGCGGTCGGCGACGAAGACGAAGAGGATGGCGCCGTTTTTCTTGTCGCGTTGGCCGACCTGCCAGGCTTGGGCGACGCGGACGGTGTAGTCCTCGATGGAGGAGGAGGACTGGAGTTTGGGAAAGATGGCGACGATGACCTGGCTGGAGTTGGTGCGTTCGAAGCTGGCGAGGAGGTGATTGAGGCGGGTGGCGGTGGCGGGGGCGACGAGGCTGGCGTAGTCGTTGAAGTAGAACTGGGGGCGGGGTGGGATGACCTCGGCGGCGGAGAGACTGCCGACGAAGAGGAGTGCGAGGAGGAAGCGGAGGTGCTTCACGGCTTCATGCGGTCATGGCTTGGGGGTGGCGGGTTTGGTGAAATCAAATTCAACCTTGGGCGGTTTCCCGGCATCGGGGGTGGCGGAGAAGTAGGGTTTCTGCTGGAAGCCGAGGAGTCCGGCGTAGAGGAGGGTGGGAAAGGACTTGACGGCGACGTTGTAATTTTGAGCGGTTTCGTTGAAGCGGCCGCGTTCGACGGCGATGCGATTTTCGGTGCCTTCAAGTTGGGACTGGAGGTCGCGAAAGCCGGCGCTGGCCTTGAGGTCGGGGTAGCGTTCGACGACGACGAGGAGGCGGGAGAGGGCGGTGGAGAGGCCGTCCTGGGCGCGCTGGAACTCGGCGAGTTTGGCGGCGTCGGCGGGGAGGTTTTTGGCGTCCACCATGACGCGGCCGACGGAGGCGCGGGCGTCGGTGATTTCGGCGAGGGTGGATTTCTCGAAGTTGGCGGCGCCGGCGACGGTGGCGACGAGGGCGGGGACAAGGTCGGTGCGGCGCTGGTAAACGTTTTGGACCTGGGCCCACTGTTGTTCGACGGTTTCGCGCAGACGGACGAGGCGGTTGTAGCTGCCGCCGGCGAGGAGCAGGAGGAGGAGGGCAAGGGCGGCGAGGATGGCGCCGACGAGGGGGAGTTTTTTCATGGCGTTCGGTGGTGGGTGAGAGGTTAGACTTCTTACGTGGCGAGGCAAATTGATAGTTTGCGCGGGTGGACGGTCTTTTTTTCAAAAATTATCTGTTGCATTAGGAAGGCGCATGTTTAATCTCGCCGCGCAAAGGCGCGGGTGACGGGGAATTGCGAGTTTATGAGCTTGAAGACGGTCAATGTGCTGGTGGTGGAGGATTCGGCGGTGATGCGGATGTTATTGACGCAGTTGCTGCGGTCGGATCCGCGGATTCGGGTGATGGGGACGGCGGATGACGGGGAGACGGCATTGAAGTTTTTGGAGAAGAACCGGCCGGATGTGGTGTTGATGGATGTGAACATGCCGAAGGTCGGCGGATTGGAGGCGACGCGGCGGATCATGAGTTCGCGTCCGGTGCCGGTGGTGATGTGCAGCGCGGTGAACCGGGTGGGGGAGGTGGAGACGACGATGGAGGCGATGGATGCGGGTGCGGTGGCGTTTTTGGAGAAGCCGCCGGGTCCGGGGAGTCCGGAGTTTGGGGTGAAGGTGCGGGAGTTTTTGCGGACGGTGATTGCGATGGCGGGGGTGAATGTGGCGGGTGGCGGGGGGGCGGGAGTGGGGGAGGTCGGGGGTGTGCCGCCGTGGCCGGCGGGGGTGAATGCGGACCGGGTGCGGGGGGTGGCGGTGGGCGGGTGTCTGGGGG
>CAZUUP010000785.1:0-2372 GCA_964623105.1 uncultured Akkermansia sp. | reverse complement strand
CAGATGGAGGCGCGGCGGCGGCAGGCAGGCGGCGGCGAGGAATGGGCGGCGATCCGGCGCGGGCGGTTCTTCGGAGCGGACCCGTTGAAGCACGAGATGCTCGCGCAGGTGTCGGAGTGCATCGGAGCGCAGCATTACGGGGCGGAACGGCAGGAGAGCGGCGAGGCCAAGGCGGAGCGGCTGGTGCAGGAGGAACTCAAGCGACTGCGTTGGCGGGAGGAGGAACTGGGGCGGCGGCGCAAGGGCGACCCGGGCAAAGTGCGCATCGCCCGGCGGCTGCGGCAGGAGACGACCATGACGCTGGCGTGGATCGCGCACCGGCTGAACATGGGCGTGTGGACGCATGTGTCGAACCTGCTGCGGGCGGCAAAGTGATCCGGTGGCGAAGGGAGCTTAGTGTCAAAGGTGAGGACTGACCGCTTTGAATCCATGACCCCTTTGAATCCAAGCGGTGACCGGGGATTTGAGGGTCATCGCCCGAAAGCTCGACGGGCCCGGTTCGCAGGGTCGGGGGTTTAGTTAGACCATTTTCAAGACAATCGCCCGGCCACCTCCGGCAATGAACGACCGCACAACTCGGTCGTCGGCGCGGACGCCGACGGAAACCCGATTCATTTCGGTACCAGATGAACAGATTGCCGTGTATATCAATGCCGTCGCCATTCGGATATGAAGAACCCGTCCCCCGTAAAGACCGTTTTGCTTGTTACCTGCCTGGTCTGTTTTCCGGTTCTGGGCCTTTGGCTGGGATGGGTGCTCCGCATCGAATACGACCGCGGCATGAGTTTGCGCCACGATTGCCGCTTCGACCAGATAGAGTTCATGCTCCGTTGCTACCATGCGGAGTACGGAGCATTCCCACCCACGAGGTATCAAGCGACCCCCGGTGGACCTTTCCACAGCTGGAGGGTGTTGCTCGTGACTCGGTTGAACACCATTTATAGCGACGTGCTTCCCAAGTATGACTTCACTCAGAATTGGAACAGCGCGACCAACATGGAAGGCCTGGGGAAACGGCCACACCTCCACTACTTTCGAGCTACCGATGGTGAAAGTGAAATCGCCAACATTCTGTCAATCGGCGAGGAAGATGATTGGCCCACAAAGCACAAGCCGTTGCGTTCGCGCCTCGTCAAACAAGGAAAGGATCGGTTCTTGTTGGTTGAGTATCCAGACTCAAGTGTCCATTGGATGGAGCCGAGATACTAGCGGTTCGCAGCGGGGAAAACCACCTCAACCGCACGTGGTATCCCGCTATATTTCAGCCGGGGCGAAGCCGTTGCCCGGGGAAAGCGAACCCAGTCCCCCACTTCATCCCTCACTCCTTTGCTGAAACGTTCGGCGAAAACGGTTCGCCGCGGATCCCGCTGGAATGTTGCCCTGCAAAGCCATCTGCTCCCGTCGCCTCCAGCCTCTTCATCTTCTTCGGCCACTTGGCCTTGATGTAGCGGCAGATGGGCGGCTCAATGCCGCTGGCGGGTAGGGTTCAGCACGCGTGGCGGAGGCGTTCGAGTTCGGCCTTCAATGGCTGCCAGTAGGCGCGGTCCAGTTCGCGTTCGCGTTGTTCCTCGGCGGCCAAGGCCGCTTGCAGGGCGGCAGAATCCTGCGATCGGGCGTGGTTTAGCGACGGTCGGTGAACGCTGGTTTCCAAAGTGGCAGCCGGGTGTTGCGCGGCGATTTCCATCAGCAGTTCCGGGGTACGCAGTTCGTGCAGCCAGAAGCCAATGCGCTCGGCGTTCGCCTCGTTGCCGCCTGCGTAGTAGTCGGCTTCGACCAGGCGGCGGAGCATGGGCCAATCTTTGTCGCGCTGGGTCTTCTTGGCCTGCACCAAGTCTGGAAGGGAGAGCAGTTCGTAGGTGGTACCCTCGGAATCAGCCAGCACGGTGCGGCGCTCCCACAGTTCGGTGAAGGGAGCGACTCCGCGCATGACGGACATGACATCCACGCGCAAGCCCGCCGCCTCGGGGTGGTGGCAGCGAAAGTGAATGGCATGGCCGCGTTGCAGATAGGCGATTTCAAAGGGTGGGACGGCGATGCACTCCGCCCGCAAATCACTCAACGCATCCCGGAGCCGGGCAAGGTTGTTCGGCTCGGCCAGAACGGCGAGGTCGGTGTCGCGGCTAAACTCCGCCGCGCCGTAGAACACGCAGGCCTGTCCGCCCATCAACAGGGCGCGCACCTGCCGCGCGGCCATCGTGGAAAGGACTTTGCGTATCGGGTTCGGGATCAAGCGAGCCTCCCATGCTCAGGTAAGTTTGCCACAGCTTCTGGCTTTCCTGCCACCGTTCCAGCGGCGTGAGCCGATACCAGTCGGCCCACTCGCCCTCGACGATGTCCTCGGGCTGAATCATGGAGCGAGATTGCCACGCGGT
>CAZUUP010000784.1:0-2374 GCA_964623105.1 uncultured Akkermansia sp. | reverse complement strand
AGGGTAGCTCGTTCCTCGCAACCCTGGGCTGGAGGCCGGAATCCCGTTGGGATTCAGCGAGGGGTTTGAGGTTCATGCGGAGCGTTGGGTGAGGGCGGGCGTTGAAGCAGCGTGAACGCCGCGCGCCATTTTTAATCAGCGTTTGCCGCCCCAGTTGGTGATGTCGTCGTCGCCGCCGACGCGGCCGTCGGGGCCCATGGACATGAGGTCGTAGCCGCTGGGGTTGTGTTTGCCGGGGCATTCGTAGATGTAGGCGTTGCCCCAAGGATCGAGCGGGACTTCGCCTTTGTCTTTGAGATAGGGACCGCGCCAGTTCTGCGCGTCGCGAGGCTGTTGGATGAGGTCGATGAGGCCGCCTTTGCCTTTGGGATAGGAGCCGGTGTCCACCTCGAAGGCGTCGAGGGCGGTGCCGAAGCTGGCTATCTGGGTTTGCGCGGCAGTGACCTTGGCTTGCTCGGTGCGGCCGGCGAATTTCGGCACGACGATGGCGGCGAGAATGCCGAGAATCACGAGCACGAGGAGTAGTTCGATAAGGGTGAAGGCGGAATGAGGGCGCTGGCGTTGGTTTTTTTGGTGGTTGGTTTTCATGGGGAAACTTTTCGGGGGGTTATTTGATGTGATCCTGGAGGGTGAAAATCGGGATGACCATGCCGATGAAAATCGTGCCGATGAAACCGGCGATGAGAAACAGCATGAGCGGCTCGGCGAGGGCGACGGCGGTCTTGAGCTGCCGGTCGAGGTCGCCTTCGGTGACGTTGGCGATGCGGACGAGTTCGGCGTCGAGTTTGCCGCTTTCCTCGGCGACGGAGATCATTTCGAGCGTGGAGCCGGCGAAGAGGGTGCGGCATTCGCCCAGACTGGAGCCGAGGGATTTGCCTTCCTTGACGCGATCGATGGAATTGGAGACGGCATCGACGAGGATCTGATTGCCGATGGAGCGGCGGGCGACGTTGAGGCCGTTGATGAGCGGGACGCCTGCGCCGAGGAGCGTGCCGAGCATCCGGCAGAAGCGCGACATGGCGAATTGCGCGACGAGCGGGCCGACGACGGGCGCGCGGAGGATGCCGCCTTCCCAGGCGCGGCGGCCCTTTTCGGAAACGAACCAACTGCGGAGAAGATAAAAGGTGACGAGGATGCCGAGCACGAGGAAGAGGCCGTAGGCACGGAGGATTTCGCTGGTCGAGACGATCATCTGCGTGAGCAGCGGCAGGGACGCGCCGAAGCCGGTGAAGATCATCTGGAAGCGCGGGATGAAGAAGACGAGGAGGAACACGAGCACGCCGATGGCGAGGACGAGTAGGATCGTCGGGTAGAGGAGCGCGGTCATGACTTTCGAGCGCATCTCTTTTTCGCGGGCTTGAAAGTCGGCGATCTGGTTGAGGACGACATCGAGGAAGCCGCCGGTTTCGCCGGCTTCGACCATCGCGACATAGACGCGGGGAAAGGTTTCAGGCGATGCAGCCATGGCGTTGGCGAGGGTCATGCCGTCCACGACGCGGTCATGGATTTCGCGCCATTTGGCGGCGGCGACGGGCGTGGAGGCTTCTTTGCAGAGAATGACGAGCGCGCGGCTGAGGGGCACGCCAGCGGCGAGGAGGCTAGCAAGGAGGCGGGTGAAATTTTCGAGGGCGCGCGCGGAGATTTTTTCGGTGCGGGCGAAGGAGAGGTTGAAGGGGGCGGCGGGAGTGGCGGGGGCGGGAGCGGGGGCGGAAGTGGATTTCGCAGCGGCGGGCGTGGTGTTTTTTTGTGGTGGCGATTTGGGCGCGGGTTCGGGGGCCGCGGGTTTGCGGGCGGGCGGCGCGGAGGCGCGGGGAGCGGGTGCTCCGCCGTTAGTGCGTTCGGCGAGGTTCAGCGGACGCAGGCCGCGGGCGGCGACTTGACGCAGGGCGTCCTGGCGTCCACCGGCGTCGATCACACCTTCGGCGATGGTGCCGTCGGTCTGGAGCGCGCGATATTGGAAGGTGGCCATGCGGGTCAGCGCGTTGCAGGCAAAGGGGACGGGGAGTTTTGACCACAGCGACACGAAGAACACAGGGCTGCGGAGCCGAAACCAACGCGGCGCGCGTCGGGCGGCAAGGATGGATGTAGAACTGTGACCGCCTCCGCACGAAGTACCCGATGCGCGCGCCTCCGCCATTTCCCGCTCTGCGTTCCTTCCGATCTCTGCGGTGTTTTCAGGAAACGCTCCGATCGTAGGGGCGCGCAGTGGAACACCGCAGAGAACGGAAGGAACGCAGAGGGGAATAGAGCCGATGGAGATGTCATACGCTCGCACGGCCGACGGCCAGCGTGGAGGGCGGGATGCAGCGGTTCGTGAGTACGGCCGAGTTGGGCAGGGGAATTTGGGGCAGGGGAATGGGAAGGGACGAGGCGG
>CAZUUP010000783.1:0-2377 GCA_964623105.1 uncultured Akkermansia sp. | reverse complement strand
GATCAGGGCGTAGAGCGCGCCGGCGGAGGTCTTCGGGTTTTTGCCGTCGCCGTGCTTGTCGTCGTCGAGGATTTGCATCTCGGGACCGGTGAACCAGGAGGCACCTTTATCCAACTCGGCGACGCGATACATCACGCCGCTGTTGCCGCCGGGGCTGACCTTCCATTCGAGTTCGAGTTCGAAGTCCTTGTACTTTTCCCTGGTGATCAGGTCGGTGGCCCGTCCGGGAACGGTCTTGAGCGCGTCACCGTCGATGACCCATTTGTCCGCGGGGAAGGTCTTCATCTGATAGCCGCGCAACTGGTCGGTGAGTTTGCCATCGAACAGGACGGTCCATTCGGCCGCGGAGGCGGATTGGAGGCAGAGGAACAGTACCAGCGCGCCGCCGGCGAGGGATTTGAAGTGGAGGTTTTTCATAGTTTTGACTGGGTGGAGTCTGACGTTGGGGATCGGCCCGACACTCAACTCACTGTGGCGCGACGGGCGGCGGCATTTTGCTGCCGAGCCGGATGTATTGCCACAGGGCGTCGAGTTGCTGGTCGGCGTCGCCGCCGAGGACATCGGCGAGGGGGCTTTTGCCCTCCTCGTCGAAATAGACGGGCATCTTGGTGGTCGGTTCGACGCGCAGGGGATTGCGGAGCCAGCGGAGGAACCAGGTGCGCTGGAGGCGGTCGCCGCTATAGGCCAGATTGGTGCCCGGCGCCTCGAAGACCTGCGTTGCCGCCATGCTGGCAACCCCGTGGCACGCGATGCACGAGAAGCCGCCGTCGTTGGAGACCAGCTTTTTGCCGACCCCGGTCAGTTCCATTTTGATCGCCGGCTCGGCGGCGGTGACGGGCGGGAAGCCGTGGGTCTGGGCGAGACCGGCTGCCAGCTGGGTCGCACGGGCGGGAAACGCGGGCATGCGATGCTCGACCCACGGACGGGTCTTGTCGGCAATGTCACCCTTGAGGAGTGACGCGATCCATTCGGGCTTGAGTTTGCCACCAAGGACATCGATCACCGGAAAGCCCTCCAACTGCCCGTGACAGGCGGTGCATTGGAGGTTTTTCACCTGCCGCGCGGCGAACTCGATGGGCGCGTGGCGCGTGAGCGAACTGCGGTCGGTGGCGGCGAAAGCTTGCAGGGCGGCGCGTTCCCCGGCGGTGAAACCGAAGACGGGGGCGCGGGAACCGGCGGCGGGCTTTTCGGCGAGACAACCCTCCTGCCAGCGGGCGGCGGCAAGGTCGGCGAGCGGCTTCGCTTTGAACTGGTTGTCGAGTTTGAGGGTGTGGCAATTGAGGCAACCCGCCGATTGCGTCAGTTCCCGGCCACGCGCAATGACAGTGGGATCGGTGGGCGCGCCGGCTTGCTTGAACATCGGAGAACCCGCGGAGAGGGCCGCGGCGATCTGGTGGGCTTCCTCGTCGGTGAGGGCGAACTTGGGCATGTGGGTCCACGCATAGTTGGCGCCGGGATTCTTGATGAACGCCACGAGGTGGGCCGGAGGAAATTTCGCGTTGATGTGAGTCAGCGAGATCTTCCTGGCATCCTGCTCGGTCGCGTCGGGGAGATTGTGGCAACCGGCGCAGTGCAGGACTTCGATGAGTTTCTTGCCGGCATCAAGGGCTTCAGCGTCGGCCTTGGGCGGAAGCGCCGGGGCGGCGCCTCCGGTCAAGGTGGCGAGAAAGGCGGCAATGGCGTTGGCGTCGTCCGCGGCCTTGGGGCCGTGAAGCGTGCGGGGCATGTGGGCGACGGTGCGCTCGGATTTGGGATCGAGAATCCACCGGGCAAGCCAGGCGTAGTGGCGTCGCGAGCCGATGCCCGCGAGGTCGGGAGCGTCCATCGCCAGCTCGGGCGCGCCGCCGGCGGCGAGGGCCGCAGGGGTGGCGGGCGTGTGGCATTTGGCGCAGCGGTGTTCGAGGAAAAGATCGCGTCCGGCGCGGATGGCGGTGGCCTGGGCGAGCGTAGCGTCGGCGGGATTGTGCGTGAGCAGGCCCGTGGTGATGGGTTCCCAGAGGACGCCTTTTTCGGACCATTGCACGCGCACGAAGGCGTCGCCGCTGTCGGGGCTGGTGAAGGTGGCCTTGAGGGTGTTGGCCCCTTTGCTCAGGCGCACGGGCTTGCTGGGGGCGGAGGGTTTCGCGCTGTCGGCGGCGGCGGTGGCAGCGGTGACCTCGAGGACGTTGGTGCCGTTGATTTCGAGCTTGAGGGTGCCGCGAAGGACTTCGGTGCGGAATTGAAAATCGCCGCGCAAATCGGCGTTCAGCGCGCCGGTCCAGATGGCGGTGAATTTACCGGCGGGCAGCAGCGGCGAGACGGACTGACCGGCGGCGACGTGGAGCCAGAGGTTCGGCGCAACGGCGGTGTCGGTCGCAGCGCCGCTGGTGTGGGTGAG
>CAZUUP010000782.1:0-2382 GCA_964623105.1 uncultured Akkermansia sp. | reverse complement strand
CCGTAAACCGCTACGGCTCAGAAATCGCGCTTCGCGAACTGCGGAACTTAGGTTAAGAATAAGATCAAGATTACGAATAAGAAGGGGTGCCATCCGTTTTGTTGCCGGATTAATACAAAACCTCCCCTGCCTCGTTGCTAACTCAAGTTCCGCAGCGCGGTCGAGGGTGGAAAAAAGTTTCCTCTGACGCTCCGGATTCGCAGGTTGGGCGCTCCAGAGTCGGAGGCGGGTTCGGGC
This sequence comes from uncultured Akkermansia sp., assembly GCA_964623105.1. Lineage (GTDB taxonomy): Bacteria > Verrucomicrobiota > Verrucomicrobiia > Limisphaerales > BJHT01 > BJHT01. The sequence goes on along the minus strand of CAZUUP010000782.1, from coordinate 2,145 downwards.
TCATGTAGTGCAGAAGAGGCCATTGCGAGCGTGGGAACGCACCGGCATTTTTCGGGCATGTTTGTGCGCCGCCATCGCAAGATTGTTTCGGGTGAAGCCTACGAGTATTGGACCCTGTGCGAGTCGCGGCGCACGGCGGCGGGGCCGCGTCAGCGGGTGGTGGCGACCTTGGGCAAGCTCACCGGCGATGAGCCCTTGGAGGAGGCGGGCTGGGAGCAACTCGATGCGCTGCTGGATGGCAAGCCCGTCGCCCGCCAGATGCAACTCGGCGAGCAGCCGGCGGCAGCCGCACCGGGGCCGCGATGGGAACTGGTCGATGTGCATGGGGTGCGCGTGGAGCGGGCGCGGGATTTCGGCGAGGCGTTCCTGGGCCTGGCGCTGTGGCGGCGCCTGGGGCTGCACACGCTGCTCGCGGAGTTGATCGAGCCGGGCGAGGAGGAGGTGCCCTGGCCGGTGATCGCCAGCTTGCTGACCGTGGCCCGCTTTTGCGGCCAGCGCTCGGAACTGGGCATCGCCGAGCGCTGGTATGCACACAGTGCGATCGAGGATCTCCTGGGTGTGGATCCCGCGAAGATCAATGACGACCGGCTCTACCGCGGGCTGGACGTGCTCGCGGCGCACAAGGATAAGCTTTGCGCGCATCTCATGGAACGTTACCGCTCGTGGTTTGGCGTGGCCTTCGAGTTCCTGCTCTACGACGTGACGAGCACCTTCTTCGAGGGCCAGGCGGACAAAAACGAGAAGGCCGCGCGCGGCTACTCGCGCGATTCGCGTTCGGATTGCAAACAGGTCTGCATCGGCCTGGTCTGCACGCCCGAGGGGCTGCCGCTCTCCTACGAAGTCTTCGCGGGCAACCGCAACGACGTGACCACCGTCGAGGGCATCGTGCGCATGATGGAGGAAAAATACGGCCAGGCCCAACGCATCTGGGTCATGGACCGCGGCATGGTCAGCGAGGAAAACATCGCGTTCCTGCGCGAACGCGGCGCGCGTTACCTGGTCGGCACGCCCAAAAGCCAGCTCAAGCAGTTCGAGGCCGCGCTTTTGGAAAAGGAAGGCTGGAGCGAAGTGCAGAGCGGCCTCGAAGCCAAGCTCGTGGCGCATCCCGACGGAACCGGCGACGAACAATTCATCCTCTGCCGGAGCAGCGCGCGCGGACAAAAGGAAGCCGCCATGCTCGCCCGCCAGAGCGACGCGCTGTGCGAGGAACTGGCCAAAATCGACCGCGCCCTCACGCAAAAGCCGCAGGCCGATCTCGAAGCCGTCGGCCGCCGCATCGGACGCTGGCAGGGCCGCTACCCCGCCGCCGCCAAACTCCTCTGCGCCACACTCCGGCACGACGCGCAAGGCCGCGCCTGCGGACTGACCCTGAGTTGCCCGCTCGCCGCCGGCCAATGGGCCGCCCACACCCAGGGTGCCTACCTGCTGCGCACCAACTGTCCCGAACGCGACCCCGCCCAACTCTGGCGCTGGTACATCCAGCTCACCCAGGCCGAAGCCTGCTTCCGCATCACCAAGAGCGACCTGGGCCTGCGCCCCATCTACCACCAGACCACCGCGCGGGTCGAAGCCCACATCCTCGTGTGCTTCCTCGCCCTTGCCCTGTGGCGCACCCTGGAAATGTGGATGCACGGCAAAGGCCTGGGCACCTGCGCCCGCCGCTTGGTCGAGGAAATCGCCACCATCAAGAGCATGGATGTCCTGCTGCCCGTGCGCCGCGGGGAGACGCTGGCCCAACTGCGCCTGCGCTGCGTCTCCCGTCCCGAGCGCCGGGTGGCCGAACTGCTCGAACGCCTCGGCTTGGAACTACCCACCCGCAGCCGCATCCTCGAAGACTTCCCAAGTGAGGCCCTCCAAAATGTAGTGCAGAAAACCAACCCCTGAGCGCCGTAAACCGCTACGGCTCAGAAATCGCGCTTCGCGAACTGCGGAACTTAGGTTAGGCGCGGCAAGAGATCCAAGTCCTAAAGCCATGGCTCCATAATAGCCAAGGGCCTTTCTCCTGGCTGCCTGGGATCGGCTTTTTCGGCCGCCGGCACGAGGAATCATGGAGTGCGAATTGTCCCTGTGGGGTTCCTGATGCCGGGCTTCAGTCGGTGAGGAGTTCATAGAGAAGTATGGCTGCCAGCATCCGCCCTTCACTTC
>CAZUUP010000781.1:0-2385 GCA_964623105.1 uncultured Akkermansia sp. | reverse complement strand
GTGAAGGCGGAACCCCTCCCGCTGCCGTAGATTCGGCTTATCAACTTGTCATCAATGGTTTGCACCTACAATTGACTCTCAATTCTGTCAGAAAAACTACCCATTATTTCTGACAAACAATAACACCTTACAAGCCTAAAAAGCCCTTTCTTCTTGACAACTTTTCCGTCACCGTCCAGTTGCGTCGGACGCGGTTCTGGACTGCCCTCGCGCGCGCGAACCGCTCAGTGGCACTGCTCCGAGCAGTGCCACTGAGCGGGGCTTTTGGCGAGATTCGCCCATTACAACTCCCGTTTGAACAGGCGCGGTGCTGGAGGGAGGCGAAGAGCGCGTCCAGCTCCGCCAGCGACGCGCGCTGCGCCGTCTTCAGCGCCTCCACCGCCGTCACTCGCCGGGCGAATTCGCGCTGCAAGGGGATGGCCGGGGAAAGCGCCAGAGGCGCGACATGTTTATAGCTCGTCGTATTCCCAATCAATCCCAAGCCCCTGCGGGGCGGCAGGTTCGGATTCGAGTTCATTCCACAGGCTCAAACAAATACCGATCTTCGTAGGGCACTTGGAACTTTTCGAGGAATTCCAGGTATTCTTCACGAAAGCCCTTCCGCGTGTGATGCTCCACTTGGTTCTGGATGTAGCGAATCACATCCGTGAGTTGCGAGTGAGAGTAGGAAAAAGCGCCAAAACCTTCCTGCCACGAGAATCGGCCCGCCACCCACCGGCTCTCGTTGATGTGATTCGTCGAGCCGGTCTTGATGTCGCCAACCAAGTCCGACAACGCCTTGTTTGGTTTCAGGCCAATCAAGATGTGGGTGTGGTCAGGCATGCAATGAATGGCGAGAAGCTTCTGCCCCTGGCGCGTGATGATGCCGGTGATGTATTTGTGCAGCCCCTCCTTGCGTTCGGGGCGGATGAGATTTTGCCGCCCTTGCACGGCGAAGACGACCTGAACGTAGATTTGGGTGTAGGTGTTGGCCATGCGCGTTCATGCCGCTCCTACGGAGCTTGTTTCGTTTTGGTTGGGCGTTTCTATAAACATGGCGCTCCTCTGGAGCTATAATTCCCCGCGGAAGGCGCGGTGCTGGAGGGTGGCGAAGAGCGCGTCCAGCTCCGCCAGCGACGCGCGCTGCGCCGTCTTCAGCGCCTCCACCGCTGTCACCCTCCGGGCGGACTCGCGCTGCAACATCAGTCCATGCCCCAGAATCTCCAGCCGTTTACTTCCTGTTTGATTAGCGTCTTTGCCGCTCCGCTTGGAGAGTTGAAGATTTTGCCATCCATCTTGTAGCAAATCCGCCCCTCCAATTCTACGACTTGAAGGGTGCGGAGTTTCCCTTTGAACTGTTTCTCAAAGCGGCTGCCTACTTTGGGTGTGGGTCGTTCTTTGCGTTTTGCCATATTGAGTTTTGGATTGTTGTTTGTTGTAGTTTTAACGTTTTGCAGGTTTGTTGTCATGAAGACTTTTTGTGCGGCGAATCTTGGATAATCAGTTCCCCGCGAAACGCGCGGTGCTGAAGGCTAGTGAAAAGTGCATCCAGTTCCTCCAAGGAAGCGAGATGCGATACCTTCAACTTTTCGATAGCGGTGACGTGTCGCGCAAATTCTTGTTGCTGCTTGAGCGGCGGCCTTGGAATTGAAATCTCCCGAACCATTGAGAGGTTGAGGTTTTTTTGACGGACTCCTCTCTGCAAGCGGCGGAAGTGTTCTCTGCCAATCACGATTGCAAAATAGACGAACAACGTCTCCGCGATTGCAGGGTCGATGGTCGCAAATGCGATTGCCTGGTTACACGAGCACTCCACACCGGCGATGCTGGCCTTCAGCGCTGCGGTATCATACATGCCAAGCATCAGAGCACCCTTCGGAACAGCCTTCGCAGTGGTTTCCCTCAGCGCCAACGGCGAGACGTGCTCCTTGCTCTCGACGACGAACATGGTGTTCAGTTCACCGGACGAAAACCAAGGGATTGAGCCGTCGAAATAGTCGGCGCGAGTGCGTGGCGGTGTTCCGCCGCTTGACCATTCCCCAAGATTTCCCAGCGAAATCGTCGGCAACTTCTTGGTGTTCCGAGCGGGGTCGCCGAAGAGGTCGAGGAAGAGGGATTGGGTGAGGGAGTCGAGTTGGGCGAGGGCGGCGCGGCGCTTGGCCCGCAACGCCTCCGCCCGGTCCAGCACCTCCGCGATCCGCCGCTGCTCCGCCAGCGGCGGCAGTGGAACAGGCAGTTTCTTGAGCTTATCGATTGGAAAGTTGTCAGCCGTGGTCGCTCTTACCCATTGGAGAATGACGGGCGAACTCGCTTTGATGAACCGCGCCAAGTAATCGGCGTCGATGCCATCGCGGCATTGAAGCGCCTTCATGTCCTGATTGATCGCGACGGGGACGCGGTTCAATC
>CAZUUP010000780.1:0-2391 GCA_964623105.1 uncultured Akkermansia sp. | reverse complement strand
TTTTTCGGATGGTGCGGGGATGGGTGAAAAGAGCCTGACATTTCAGTGCCGCCGGGATGCGAAGGGGGAGTGATCCGCGGGGCGTGCCGGCGTGGGAGGCCTCGTATTTGTTGGTGCGGTCCTGCTATAAGGGGCGCGTGAAGATCTCCTGCCCCAATTGCCAGCGTGGAATTCCGCTGGAAGATGTGAATGTCTCGACTGACGTGGCGTTGTGCCGGGCGTGCACGCAAACTTTCAGTTTCGCAGAACTCGCGCAGGATCAGGCGACACCAGCGACGGATTTATCGCGGCCGCCAGCTGGGACGTGGCTGCGGCAGATGGGCGGGGGATTCGAGGTGGGGGCGACGACGCGGTCCGGCCTCGCCTTTTTCTTGGTGCCTTTCACGTTGCTCTGGTCGGGCGGCTCCCTGTCGGGGATTTACGGTTCCCAACTTTTGAAAGGGCAACTGGATTGGAAGCTGAGCCTGTTCGGGCTCCCGTTTCTGCTGGGCAGTTGTTTCCTGGTGCCATTCACGCTGATGAGTGTGTTTGGGAAGGTCGCCGTGCGGCGCACCGGGGAGCGCGGGGAGGTTTTCCTCGGGATCGGGCGGGTGGGCTGGTCCCGGCAGTTCCGGTGGAGCGACGTCACGGGCGTGCGGCGGGCGCTGACCAAATGGCAGCAGAACGACCGGCGCGTGCCGCTGATCGAAATTCAGTTGGGCAGCAAGACCATCCGGTTTGGTTCCCAGCTTCCCGAACTGCGCCGGGAGTTCCTGCTCCGGGCATTGAAGCAGGTGGCGGGGATCCGGCCGCGTTGAAATGGCGGCTGCGCGACGGCGCTAGAGCGCTTCCATGAATTATGTAGCTGCGCTGGCGACTGTTTTCCCCTCACCCCGTCCCTCTCACCATCTGATGGGGAGAGGGTGGCCGAAGGCCGGGTGAGGGGTTGGTGGGCGTTCTCATCGCTAGGACATGGATGGAACCGCGCTAAGCGTGGAAGCAAGGGGAGCGGAAGCTGGCGTTCCGGGATTGCCCGCGGCCGACGGTTGGTGAAAGCTCGGAACATGCAATCCCTCCGCCGTCTTTCAACTCTCGCGCTGGCCGTGGTTGCGATGCTCCTGACCGCGAATCCGCGGCTGGTCGCCGCGCAGACGCCCGGGAGCGCGGGGAGTCCGACGGGCTTGCCGGTCAACGAGGTGGTCGTCGCCACGATTCAGGGACTGCGACCGAATCACGCGGTGTTGCTCGGGTCGGCACGGGTCGTGGGGGACTTCAACGAGGTGGCCAGGAAGTACGATTTGCACAAGCACGGGCCGCGGGGGCGGGATTTCACGATCAAGATGGTGTGGGCGCCGGAGCGGCGGCGGGCGCTCTTTTGCGGTGCCAATCATGCCGTGCCGCACCGGCTGAACGATGTGTGGGAGTTCGATCTGGCGGCGCTGACGTGGGTCATGCTCTATGCGCCGGACAATCCCCGTGATTACACCGGCTTGGGAAAGGACTTCAGTGACGTCGAATTTCGCGACGGCATCCTGATCACCAAACGGGGCGGTCCGGCCGTGATTGCGCACACCTGGTGGGGTCTCGCGTATGACCCGGAACGGCGGGAGATGCTGTTCATGAACACGTGGGTGACAGATCAGAAAAAGGCGGTGCAGCAGCTCGGGGGTGACCCGGCTGCTCTTTATCCGGGGCCACCCCTGTGGGCGTTTTCTCCGGAATCGGGGCGCTGGAAGATGCTCACGACCGCAAAGCCTTATCCGCGCCCGATCTTTGGCGGCATGCTGGAATACCTGCCGGAATTGAAGGGGACCGTCTGGCACGCCAATAACTGGCAGATGCGGGGAAGCTGGCTCTTCGACCCGCGGACCAATGGTTGGAAGGATTTGAAGGCCAATGGCGGCGGGGCGGAGTTCGACCGGAACGCGCCCGAACCCGAGCAGGTGGGCTATTACGACCCCGGGCGTCGGTTGCTGATCGTCCACCGGCATTGGGCCACGTCGCACTACGATCCGCGGGCGAACGCGTGGAAAAAGGTCGTTGACGCGCCCAAGGATTCCGCAGACGTGCCGTACGGCCACGATGCCTTTTCACCGATGTACCACGACCCGGTCACCGGTGAGGGGTTGTTGGTCGAGTTCAAGACCAACACGTTGTGGTCGTATGATCCCGACCGGGCCGCCTGGCGCAGACTTCGGCCGGAGGGTGACCGGATGCCGGAGGGTGGCAAACGACTGGCCTACTTTGATCCCGAACTGAAAGTGTTTGTCATCATCGATGGGACCAAGGTGTGGGCGTATCGGCATCAAAAACTGTGACTTGGCTGAGGCAGGCATGAAATGGATGACGGCTGCTGGGTTTCGGTGGGGAATGCAGGCGCTGGTGCTCGTGGGATTGTGCATCTGTTGCGCG
>CAZUUP010000779.1:0-2397 GCA_964623105.1 uncultured Akkermansia sp. | reverse complement strand
CGCCCGAGAGCATGTTGCCCGTCTGCGAGCTGTGGATGTTCCCCTTGCGCGCCTCTTCGTGATACAGGCCGCGCACGAAGGTCAGCTTCTCGCGAAAGTCCGCCAGCGGCGTGAGCACGCGTCCCAGCTCCATCGCCTTGCCCTCGCCCTTGGCCCACCATTCCTTCGAGTGAAAGCCATTGCCGGAGAAAAGCACCGCGAGCCGCACCGGCGCCTCGCTGGCGGGCTTCTGCTTCGGCTCGTCGCCCCAGACGTTGAAGGATTCCAGCCACGGCAGGGCCATCGTGACGCCGACCCCGCGCAGGAAAGCGCGGCGGTGGAAGTGATGTGTGCTCATAACGTTTGTGTTTACCAGATGCGGGACGCGCCCAACATCGACAACGGCGTGTCGGGCGAAAGAATCGTGAGACCGGACTCGATGGCCTGCGCCGCGAGCATCCGGTCGAAGGGGTCGGCGTGCGTGCGGGGCAGTTCACCGCTGCGGAAGATGGCCTCACGGGTCAGGGGAAGCGGCTTGATGTGGAAGAAGGCGAGTCGGCTCGTCACCCATTTCCTCGGCTCGGCGGGCAAGGCGAGTTTTCCCCGGGAATGCTTCAAGCAGATTTCCCAGATACTCGCATCGGCGAAGAGCAACTCGCTGGCTGGGTCGTTCAGCGCTTCCGTGGCGGTCGCGGACAGCTTGCCCTGCGGCAGGGCTAGCCAGATGAACGTGCAGGCGTCGAGCAGGTATCTCACAAGCCCCACTCCTTGAGTTCAGCTTCCGTCATCGGCGCGAAGGCCGAGTCGGGAATGGGAAAAACGCCATCAAGCGTTTCCCCCACTTTCGGACGCCGCTTCAGCTTGGCCGGCTTCACAGGCACGAGCTTGGCCACCGCCTTCTTGCCGCGCGCAATCACGTATTCCTTCCCCTGCTCGACCTCGGCGAGGTAGCGGGAGAGGTGGGTCTTGGCTTCGTGGGTGGTGATGGTCGTCATGCTGTGATTTTTAACCTTGTTGACTAACTTAGTCAACTGCACTGGCCAGCCCCCGGATTTCACGGAACTGGGGGCTGCGGACGATCATTTCGACGACGGTGCCCACGCGATGTTCGTTCGCCGTCAACCGCTTCAACATCTCGTCAATCAGCGGTTGGTCGCTCAACTGCACGCTGCGGCCGAGCGCGAAGCCCAGCAGCTTCCGGCAGAACTGCCGCTCGAAGGCGTCGCGCCGCGTCGTCAGCAGGTAAGTCCGCAGACCATCGAGGCCGTCCAGTTCCATGCCGTCCGCCGTGCGCGTGCGCGAGTCAATCGGCAGGCCCGCCGCGTCCTTCGCGCGCAGGCGGCCGATGGCATCATAGCGCTCCAGCGCGAAGCCAAACGGATCAATGCGCGCGTGGCAGCCCGCGCACTTCGGATCGCCGCTGTGCCGCTCGATGAGCGCGCGCTCGGTCAACCCGGTGGGCGCTTCCTCGGGCAACACAGGCACGCCTTTGGGCGGACGCGGCAGGCGCTCGCCGAGCAGGGTTTCGCTCAACCAGTTGCCGCGCAGAATCGGGCTCGTGCGGGAGGCACCGCTTTGCTTCGCGAGCGTCGCGCCGAAGCCCAGCACGCCGCCGCGGCCTTGGGCGCGCACGCCATCCACGCGCCACCAGCCATCGTAGCGCGACATTCCGATGTCGCGTCCGTTGCGCGCGCCGGCAGCCCCCTTCTCGACATCGGAATGTCGAGCTACGAGGCCGTAGTGCTTCGCAAGCGTGGCGTTGACGAAGGTGTAATCCGCGTCCAGCAGCGCCAGCACGGAGCCGTCGCGTTGGAAGAGGTCGGTGAAGAAGCGAATCGGCTCCTCGTTCAGCGCGCCGCGAACGCTCTTAAACGTGGGGAAGTGGCGCTCGCTCTTCTCGTCGAGCTTGTCGAGGTCGCGCGTGTGGAGCCATTGCGCGCCGAACTCCACGGCCAGCCGCCGCACGCGCGGGTCCGCCAGCATCCGGCGCGTCTGGGCGACGAGCACGTCCGGATTCCGCAGCTTGCCTGCCGCCGCGAGCGACGCCAGCTCCGCGTCCGGCGCAGACGACCACAGGAAGTAACTCAGCCGCGTGGCCAACTCGGTGTCGCTCACGGGCGACGCCGCCTTGCCCTGGGCGGGCTGCTCGAACTTGTAGAGGAACACGGGCGCGACGAACACCCGCGCCAGCGTCATGCGAATGGCCGTGTCGTGCGGCAACTCCTGGGCGCGGAGCTTGCGGTAGAGCGCGTTCAACTCCTCGCGCTCAGCGCTTTTCAACGGGCGACGCCACGCACGCTCGGCGAAGTTCACCACCGCTTCGAGCTGCTTCGGCTCGGCGGCGAGCAGCTCTTTGCGGAAAGCCTCGGCGCGTTGCTTGATTGGCTCGCGCATCGGCGTGAAGGCGCTCGGGTCGGC
>CAZUUP010000778.1:0-2400 GCA_964623105.1 uncultured Akkermansia sp. | reverse complement strand
ACGATCGCTGTCCCGACGGGCTGTCGTTCGAGAGCAGATCAAGCCGCGCGCCAGGGATGGCGGCCTCAGCACGGGCTTTGATTTGTTCCAAAGTTTCCATCACTGACTGCTGTCCGAATGAACGGTCCACGCTTTGCCAACCGAGCTGTCTGGCCAAATTTCATTCCGCCAATAATCCCCGACGCAACACCCGACTTCGGAATGCACCGAATCCGACGCCCTCTCCGGAGATCGTCTTGTTTCCCGGTACTTTGTTCGGCACGCGGTCGTCTTCATCTGAACCTCAAGCCCGCACCACCTTCGCCGGCTTCCACACCGCCGGATTGTTCGGCGGCACCAGATCATGCTCGCCAAACTGCGGTACCGGAAACTCGCTTGCCTCGTGGGCGACAAAATGCCGCGCCCGATTCGGCCCCACCAACTCCTGTGCCGCGATCTGCCGTTGCAGCGTCATGAATGCGTGAATCAAGGCCTCCGGCCGCGGCGGACAACCCGGAATATGCACATCCACGGGAATGAACCGGTCAATGCCCTTCAGTACGTTGTACCCCTGCTTGAACGGCCCGCCCGAGATCGCGCACGCGCCCATTGCGATCACGTACTTCGGCTCCGGCATCTGGTTGTAGAGTCGCACCACTTGGGGCGCCATCTTCTTGGTCACCGTTCCCGCGACAATCATCAGGTCCGCCTGCCGCGGCGACGGCCGGAACACCTCCGCCCCAAACCGCGCCAGATCGTACCGCGCCATCGACGTCGCGATCATCTCGATTGCGCAGCACGCCAACCCGAACTGCAACGGCCAGACCGAATTCTTCCGGCCCCAATTGTACAGGTCGGTCATGGTCGTCGTGAAGACGCCCTGCTTGCTCAATTCACTTCTCAGCCCTTCATCCATGTCCATTCCGCCGTCAGGCGGTTCGTCCAAATTCAGTTTTTCCGCAAAATCATCGCCCGCCGCTCACCGCCACGTCAGGATTCCCTTCACCCATGCCCAAGCCAGCCCTTCCACCAGCAACAGCACAAACACGACCATGGCTAGAAACGCGCCCACCGACAACCCGGTGAACGCCACGGCAAACGGCAGCAGGAAAACCGTCTCCACGTCAAAAATCAGGAAGATGATTGCGTACAAATAGTACTCGGACCGAAACTTGATCCACGCATCATTCTTCGCCTCCAGACCGCATTCGTAATTGGCGTTCTTGTCCGGGCCGGGCTTCTGTGGACTGAAGAAAATCGCCCACAACCGCGCGATCGCCAGCGGCGCCAGCGGGAAAATCAGCGCCACCAACGCGAACACCGCCAGAAAGGAATACGGCCCGTAATCGGCTGGATTTCCTGCTGAAATTTGCATTTGCGCGCGGAAGCTAGCAATCGACCTCCCCAGCGTCAAGGAACGCCGCCATTTTGCACTCCTTTCCTGCACGCACTCGCAGCGAATCCGCGGAACCACGCCCCGCCAACCTCACCAATCACGTCCCCCTTCCCCGCCCACCTGCGAAGTTCTGACACCCGTTCCTGAGCTTTGAACTTTAAGCTTTGAGCTTTGAGCTTCGCCCCCCTCCGCCTAATCTCCGCCCATGATCAACCCGCCGAAAACCCTCGGCATCATCGCCGGCAACCGCACCCTGCCGCTCCTCCTCGCGCGCCAGGCCCGCGCGCTCGGCGTCCCCCGCCTCGTCGCCGTCGGCTTCGACAACGAGACCGATCCCCAGCTCGCCGCACTTGTCGACGACCTGGTCTGGCTCAAAGTCGGGCAACTCAACAAACTCATCGAAGCCTTCCGCGAACGCGGCGTCACCCAATGCGTCATGGTCGGACAAATCGCCCCCAAAAATCTCTTCGACCTCCGTCCCGACCTCCGCGCCATGGCACTCCTCCTCCGCCTCAAGGAAAAGAACGCCCACACCATTTTCGGCGGCATCGCCGACGAACTCAAAAAGGACGGCATCGAACTCATCCACGCCACCCCGTGGCTCCAGCCCCTTATGGCCGCCACCGGCTTTCAACTCGGTCCCCAGCCTTCCCCTGAACAACGCGCCGACATCGCCTTCGGCCTTCGCATCGCCCACGAAACCGCCCGCCTCGACATCGGCCAGCTCGTCGTTGTCAAAAACGGGACCGTCCTCGCCGTCGAAGCCCTCGAAGGCACCGACCGCTGCCTCCAGCGCGGCGGAGAACTCGCGGGAAAGGACGGCGGTGCCGTCGCCGTCAAAGTCGCCAAGGAAAACCACGACCTCCGCTTCGACATCCCCTGCATCGGCCCCCGCACCCTCGAAACCTGCGCCCAATCCGGCGTCGCCGTCCTCGCCTTCGAACCCGGCCGCACCCTCGTCTTGGAACAGACCGAGGTCGAACGCCTCGCCCGCAAACACAAGATCACCCTCACCACCACCGCCT
>CAZUUP010000777.1:0-2407 GCA_964623105.1 uncultured Akkermansia sp. | reverse complement strand
AAAAATGCGCCAGCAACTGCACCCCATAGCAAATCCCCAGGATCGGCACCCCCAGTTTGAACACCCCTTTGTCCGGAAACGGCGCGTCCTTCGCATACACGCTCGACGGCCCCCCGGACAGGATCACGCCCTTCGGGTTCATGGCCGCTATCGTGGCCGCCGGCGTGTCGTACCGGACAATCGTCGAGTACACATGACACTCGCGCACCCGCCGGGCGATCACCTGCGTGTACTGCGAGCCAAAATCAAGAATGACAATCTGTTCGTTCATGAAAAAAAGGAAATGCCGCCCGCCTCAAACCCGAAGTAAAGGATCAGTCACACCACGTTTGCTCACGGCTTGACCGCCGGATCCTTCACCACCGACACCTCGCCGTTCGTCGGGTTATACACAATCTTCATCCCATACGGTGCCGGCGGGATGCTCCGCAAAAACTCGTGTCGCATCAACTCCGTCAGGTCCAGCGGAAATCGCCCCTCCTCATCCTTGAACGCCTTCACCGCCGTCGTGATCACCGTCAAATCCACCGTCTTCTCCGCCGATTTCTTGGCCTTGTTCAGGGCGCCCAGATAATCCACCGGCGCCGTGACCGGATTCCCCGCCCCGGTTGACGCCGGAGCCTTGGGTTTGTTGTCCCCGCAACCGACCCAAACGGCGGCCAACCCGAGCAACAACCACTGGAAAACGTTCATCGCTCAACCAATACCAATCCCGCCCCGGAAACCAAGCGCATATATTGACCCCGCTTCCCGCGGCTTTCGCCCGGCATCCCCGCCTTCGCCTACTCGTCCTCCCGCAATACCTCGAACTTGCTCACCCCTTTGCTCTGCAAGTTCAAAATCAGCCCCTTTTTCAAATCCCCCGCCTTCACCGCGTCTCCAAACGCCTTCACGTTCGGCGTCGGCTTCTGGTTGATTTCCTTGATGATATCCCCGGGTTTGAGTCCCTTCTTCTCCGCCAGTCCATCGGTCTCAACCTCCATTACGATCACCCCCTCGGTGAGTTTGACCTTGAACTGGTCCGCCAGTGCTTTCGTCGCCGTCCGCACCGTCAGGCCCAACTCGTCATTTTCCAGTTCATCGCTCCGCTGGGGTTTGCGGAACGCCACCTCCGGCGCCTCCGGCCATTCCCCCGGCTTCACGGTCACCTTGATGTTCTTGCCGCTCCGGTTGACATCCAGCACCACGTTCGACCCCACCTTCTTGCCCCGAATCTCGTTCTTCAAACCCTGCGAAGTCGTCACCGCCTGCCCGTCCACCGCCGTCACCACATCAAACGGCTTCAACTCCGATCCTGCCGCCGGCCCCTCCGGATTGATCTCCTTGATCACCACCCCCTCCGTCACCCCCTTCACCAGCGAACGATATTCCGGATTCTCGCTCAACGACTGAATCGCCACCCCGAGCCACGACCGCACATACTTCCCCTCCGAGATCAACCGCTCCCCAATGTCACGCGCCAGATTGGCCGGTATCGCAAACCCGATCCCCGTCCGCATGCCGCGAATCAACGTGTTGATGCCGATGATCTCGCCCCCGATGTTCACCAGCGGACCACCACTGTTGCCCGGATTGATGTTGGCATCCGTCTGGATGAAATCCTGGTCCATCGACGGATCGGGAATGATCCGCGACCGACCCTTCGCGCTCACGTGCCCAAAGGTGATGCTGTAATCCAGGTCAAACGGCGCCCCGATTGCGATTGCAAACTCACCCACCCGCGTCTTGCGCGAATCCGCAAACTTCAACACCGGCAACCCCTTCGCCGCGATCTGTATCACCGCCAGGTCCGACTTCTTGTCCACCCCGCGGATTTCCCCGTCATACTCCTTCCCGTCGCGGAAACGGATTTTGATCTTCTCCGCGCCATCCACCACATGCCGGTTCGTCAAAATGTATCCATCCTCGCGGATCACCACCCCGGAACCCTGCCCGTCGAACACCGGCTCCCGCCGCCCGCCGCCCGACCGCTCCTTCTCCTTCTTGCGCTGCTTCTCCATCTCATCCTGAAACTGCTTCCGAAATTCCTTCGGCAAGAACTCGAAAAACGGATTGTCCTCGCCGTTCCCATGCACCGCGTCCGGCCGGTGCGCCACCCGGATCACCACCACGGAGGCCGATGCCCGCTCCGCCACCTCGATGAACGCGTCATTGAGCTGCCGCGCCACATCCATCGGCGCCGCCCAACCCGCGCCGACACCCAGCACAACCATCAACCCCGCCAGCACAATCCGGCGGCCGGCAGAAAAAGTGGAGATCATAAATTGCTCACCAAGATTGGAGACATGGACGGCCTGCCGCGCAAGATCGCCCGACCCCTCGCTCATTGCGCGGTCCGGCTGCGGATGCGTTGACTTGATTCTCACGGGCGCATAACGTTTCTTCAACGACCGAACCAAGTCAACAT
>CAZUUP010000776.1:0-2411 GCA_964623105.1 uncultured Akkermansia sp. | reverse complement strand
CTGAATCTAAATCAAAGATAAAGGCGATTATTCCGGACGGCCGCCCCCACCGCCGCCGGCACCAACCACTCCACCGGCATTCCCGCTATCACGCGAGCCCGGATTTGGGACGACGATACCCCAAGGGGAAACCCCACCAACTCAACGCCCCGAAAAGGTTCCCGCAGCGCCGTCGGCGTCTGCCCGGGGCGCGGGATCACGATGAACCGCACCGCCGCCGCCAACGCCCCTGCCTCACGCCACTTGGGCAGCGTGGGCACATGATCCGCACCGATCAGCCAGAACAACTCCGCACCCGGAAACCGCCGCGCGTAATCGCGCACCGTGTCAATCGTGTACGAAACTCCGCCGCGCGCGACCTCCTGCAGATCAATCTCAAACCGCGTCTGCCCCGCCAGTGCCAGCCGCAGCAACCGCGCGCGCTCGGCCGCCGGTGCGGGCTCCGAGCCGGGCTTGAACGGCGATTGCGCCGCCGGAATGAAGTACAACCGGTCCAGTCCGACCTCCTCGCACGCCGCCTGCGCGACAAGCAGATGTCCCAGATGCACCGGGTCGAAAGAACCGCCGAAAAGGCCGAGTTTCATGAGGGAAGGAAGACGAGTAATTAGTAATTAGTGATTAGTAAGCGGAGGTGCGCCGGGTGGTGTCGCGATCCCAGTAAAACAATGCGGAACGGACGCTGGCTCGCTCCGCTAAAAATTGAACCGGAGAGACAGCAGCGTTCACCCGCTCAACAACACCGGTTCGGCCCGCCCTCGAAGCGCCGCTCCGCCGCCAGCACATACGCCTGACCACGCTGCGCCTTCGCCATCGCGTCGCTGCCGCCGAGCAGGTCCACCTTGAGCGGCACGCACGCCTGGGCACGGTCCACGGCGCTCTCGCCGCCCACTTCCTTCACCAGCAGAAATCCCAGGGTGAAGAAACTCCACCATCCAACCGGCTTGCCCTCCGCCACGGCATACTCCGGCAGCCACACCGGCTCCGTCTCGGACAACTTGGCCACCCGCCGCTTCGTCACGAGCGCCAGCCATTCGAAGATGCTTAGGAATACAATCGCAAGCACCAGCGACATGAACGTTCCGGTCACCACGGCGTTGAGATGATTGTTGAAACGGAGCGTGCGGTTCGTCTTCAACACGCCCTCGGCCTTCTTGATCCCCTCGGCCACTCCCGCAGCCTTCGCCGTCTCGATCGCCGATTCCAACCCCGGTCTCGCCGACTCCAGCCCCTTCGCCGCCGCGAGGAAACCGACCGTCGGCTTGGGATTGAAAATCTTCTGATACCCGGCGGTGAGCGTCACCGACAGCAGCCACACGAGCGGCAAGATCGTCACCAGCGCGAAGGCCGGATGACCGCGCCACGGCTTCGCATCTCCGGGCGCCTGCTTGGCGGGCGCGAACTGCATCTTCAAAATCACCGTCGTCGCCAGGCACAGCGCGATGCTCGCCAGCAACTGGTTCGCAATGCCGAACAGCGGCCACAGCGAATTGATGCCCCCGAGCGGATCGCGCACCCCTTGGATCAAAAAGTAACCCCACCCCAGCACCACCAGCAGGCTCGCCACGAGATTCGCCCCGATGCTCTTTGTGTCGCCCAGCGGCTTCCACAGATGACCCAGCGCGTCCTGGATCAGATACCGCCCCACGCGGGTCCCCGCGTCCAGTGTGGTCAGAATGAACAGCGCCTCGAACATGATCGCGAAGTGATACCAAAGGTCCAGCCACCGCCCCTGCGTGACCTTCGAGAAGATGTTCGCCATGCCCACCGCCAGCGTCGCCGCGCCGCCCGTGCGCCCGTATAGCGTGTTTTCGCCGACGTCCTTCGCCAGCCCGTCCATCTGCGCCATCGACACCTTCACCGGCACCTGTACGAATTTCCCCGCCGCCGCCGGATCGGGTGCCAGCACCGTGAAGCCCGACTTCTCCACCTTCGCAATCGTGTCCTGCGCCACCGCCTCGGGCGTCGCCCCCGCGCCCTTCACATTCATGCTCAGGTACACTCCAGGATCGAGCGTGCAGGCCGCGATCATCGCCATGATCGCCACCAGCGATTCGAGGCACATCGCGCCGTAACCAATGGGCCGCGCATACGACTCGCGCGTGATGATCTTGGGAGTGATGCCGCTGGCGATCAGCGTGTGAAATCCGCTGATCGCCCCGCACGCGATCGTGATAAAACAGAATGGAAACAAAGTCCCCGCCACGACCAGTCCCGAGCCGTCCACGAACTTGGAAATCGCCGGCATCTTCAAATCCGGCAGCACCAGAAAGACTCCCAGCGCCAGCGCGAAAATCGTCCCCAGCTTCATGAACGTGCTGAGATAATCCCGCGGCGCCAGCAAAAGCCACACCGGCAGCATGCTCGCCGTTAAACCAGACGCTATCACCGTCCACGTCAGCGGCTCGGCCTAC
>CAZUUP010000775.1:0-2415 GCA_964623105.1 uncultured Akkermansia sp. | reverse complement strand
CGCAAGGCTGACGGGGAGTAGCCATTATCAAGAACTGACCCCTAGTTGACCCCTAAGTCCCCTCGGCCGCATCATCCCCACCTCCCAGTTGCGCGAAAAAAGCCATGCCTTCCTCCCCCAATTCTGCCATCGTCTCGGAATCCAACCTGCATCCATGAAAAAGCTCTCCTCCCTCCGGCTGGCTCTCGCGCTGGCCACCCTCGTCAGCGTCACGCTCCAACCCCTGGCCGCAGCCGACTTATCGTCACCCGGCTTCCACAGCCGCGTGTTCGTGGACGCCGCGAAACAGGAACGCAAATACGTTCTCTTCGTTCCTTACAAACGCGATGCCACCAAACCCCCTCCCCTGCTCCTCTTCCTCCACGGCGCCGGCGAGCGCGGCGACAACGGCATCGATCAGATCATGGTCGGACTCGGACCCGCGCTGTGGAAACAAAAAGGCTCCTTCCCCTTCGTCACAGTATTCCCCCAGTGCCGCACCAACAGCAACTGGCAGGTGGACAGCCCCGATGCTGAGGCCGCGCTCGCCATCCTGCGTCAGACCGCCGCCGAGTTCAAAACCGACCCCGATCGCGTCTATATCACTGGTCTTTCCATGGGTGGCAGCGGCTCCTGGTCCATTGCCGCCCGCCATCCCGACCTCGCCGCCGCCATTGTCCCCATGTGTGGTCGCGGCGAAATCGGCGATGCCAAAAAACTCGCCGACGCGCGCCTCCCGATCTGGAACTTCTGCGGGGACAAAGACCGCGAGGCCACCGTACAATTCTCCCGCGACATGCAGTCCGCTCTGAAAACCGCCGGCGCCGATTCCCGCTACACCGAATATCCCGGAGTCGGCCACAACTGCTGGGATAACGCCTACAACACCCCCGAACTCTATACTTGGCTGCTGCAACAATCGCGGACCAAGAACCGGCGTTGACCAAGCTGGCGCCCAGCGCGACCAAATCTGCGATGTTGGTGTCGGGTCCGTATGCCTCCGGCAAGTCGTTGCCAGCTTTGCGTCGGAAGCGCCGCCGTCCCCCGTCATTCCCGGCCCAATGTCCGGCAGAGAATCGAAAACCAGACGCAGCCCGGACCGGCGCACCACTTCTAATCGAACATCAGCGGTCCGCCTCAACCCTTTCCCGCCACGGCTCCAGTGCGACAGCAACGTCGGACACCGATAAACCTCAAGCTGCGCCAGCCGCCGCGATCAATTCGCGAATCTTGCCCACCGCCTCTTCGATCTTCACCCCGAAGAACGGCTCCGACCGCGGCTTGATCTCCACCTCGCCCTTGGCCAGCGATTTCTCGCCGATGCCCAACCGAAGCGGGAACCCCACAAGATCCGCATCCTTGAACTTCACCCCCGGCCGCTCGTCGCGATCATCCAGAATCACCTCGACTCCCGCCGCCGCCAGCTCCGCATACAACTTCTCGGCCACCACCATTGTGGGGCTTCCCGGAGCCACTCCCAACGGCGTCACACACACCTGATACGGCGCCACGGCCAGCGGCCAGATAATCCCATCCTTGTCGTTGGATTGCTCGATCACGGCCTGCAAAGTCCGCGTCACCCCGATGCCATAACAGCCCATCACGCACGGCGAAGACTTGCCCTGCTCGTCCAGGAAATACGCGTTCATCTTTTCGCTGTACTTCGTTCCAAGCTTGAACACATGCCCCACCTCGATCGCACGCCGGATCTTCAACGGCTTGGCGCATTTTACACAAGGCTCCCCGGCCGCCACTGTCCGCAAATCATGCCAGCCCGTCACCCGGATGTCCCGCTCCACCGAGACATTGCGCAGATGATAACCATCCTCGTTCGCGCCCGTGGTCATGTCATTGGCCCCGCGCAAACGCTCGTCCGCCAGCACCTGCCAGCCCGACGGCACCCCGGCCACCGCTCCGAGCGAACCCGGCAACGCCCCCAACGCGGTGAAATGCGCCAGGTCATCCGCATTCTTCACGTCAGCCGGCCGCACCTGCACTGCGCCGGTCATCGCGATCAGTTTGTTCTCGTTCAATTGATCGTCACCCCGTACCAAGATCAGCAATGGTTTGCTGTCCGCAATGTACACCAGGGTCTTGATCTGCCGGTTGGCCGGCACCCCATACGGCGCCTTGCTCAACGCCTCGATGGTCACCACGCCCGGCGTCGCAAACTTCTCGACCGGCGCGCCGATCTCCCGCGCTGCCGTCCGGGGAATTCCGCTCGTGGCCTTCTCGATGTTCGCCGCGTAGCCGCAAGCCTCGCAGTAAACCACGTCATTCTCCCCCGTCTCCGCCGGCACCATGAATTCGTGTGAAAATTTGCCGCCAATCACCCCCGTGTCCGCCTCGACCGGAAACGCCTTCAGTCCGCAGCGCTGAAAGATCCGCGTATAGGCGTCGTACATTCGTTGGTAACTCGCCTGCGCCCCCGCGTCC
>CAZUUP010000774.1:0-2420 GCA_964623105.1 uncultured Akkermansia sp. | reverse complement strand
CGCGCCGGCGACAGCGATGGGGGAAAGCAGGAAGGCCCCGATTTGAGTGCCTTCGCGCTGGACGGCGGTGTCGATGAGGCCGATGATCACGGTGCCGCCGTCGGGGCCAAGGGTGGGGCGGAGGGAGAAGGGCAGGGGGGCGGCGGGCGCGGGTATTTCCGAGATGCGGGGGCGGTCGATGGCGAAATTGGAATCCAGGCCGAGGACGTCGTCGCGGTCGGCGAGGGACTGGCGGGCGGCCGCAGCCTCGGCTTCGGAGTCAAATGCGAACCGGAAGGCGTTGGCGCCTGTAATCTTGCCCTTGATGTTTGCGCCGAGTGCGGCGGCGAGCTTGGAGCCATTGGCCCCGGGTTGGAGCAGGACGACGACCTCGTTGCCGAGTGCCTGGGATTGTTTGCGGACGGCGGGCGGGGAGATCTTCTGGGTGGCTTCGTCGCGTTTGGTGCGAAAGATGAAGAGCCGGGGGGCGGCATTGGGCGGGGTGCTGACGGCGAAATTGAGTTCGGTGAGGAGTTTTTTCAGGGCTTCGCCCGGGGAGAGATTCTTGAATTTGGCGGAAATGGGTTGTTTGGCGTCTGGCTGGACGAAGATTTCCCAGCCGGACTGAGCGGCGATGGAGTCAAGCAGTTGCCGGAGTTCCCACGTGCGGATGTCGGCATCGACGCGATTGTTGAGCGCGTCCCAGTTGAGGGAGTCGGCGGCGGCAAGCGGGAGGGCGAGCAATAGCAGGGTCAGTCCGACGAGACTGATTCGGGCGGCGGGTGGGCGTGGCGGCGGATTCACGAAAAGAGTTTAGATCAGCAGGTGGAAAAGGGAAAGGTTCGTTAAGGAATTTGATGGGAATGGGTTGGAAGGGGGGCTGGCGTGAAAAATCGGCTTGCCGTTAAAGTTAAGAAAATGTTATACACCCGGGGAAATATATGGCAGCCATCGGCAGATTCCAGAAGGGCGACGACATTTTCTACGCCAAGTTTGTGGACGGCGAACTGTTTCGCCTGCACGGCGATGTGTTTGGTTCCCCGTCTTTCGACAAGAAACCAACGCCGCTGAAGGGGGTAAAGACTTTGGTGCCGGTGGTGCCGTCGAAGATCATAGCCGTGGGCCTTAATTACGCGGATCACGCCCGCGAATCGGGCAAGCCGTTGCCGAAGGAGCCGTTGTTCTGGTTCAAAGCGACGACCTCGCTGATCCCGGACGGGGCGAAGATCGAGATTCCATTTGCCAACCATCGGACGGATTTCGAGGCGGAGCTGGCGGTGGTGATCGGTCGGCGGGTGCGGAATGTGACGCCGGCGGCGGCCGCGCGGTACATCTTCGGGTACACGTCGGCGCAGGACATCAGCGACCGGACAATTCAGAATTCGGAGAGCCAGTGGGCGCGGGCGAAGAGCTTCGACACATTTACGCCGCTGGGACCTTATGTGGAGACAAAGATCGACCCGCATGATCTGACGATTCAGTTGTTCCAAAATGGGCAATTGCGGCAGAATTCGAACACCAGCCAGTTGATTTTCAACTGCTTCCATCTGGTCAGTTTCATCTCGACCAACATGACCCTGCTGCCGGGTGATGTGATCGTGACGGGCACCCCGAGCGGGGTGGGACCGATCGAGTCGGGGGACCGGTTGGAGGTGCGAATTCAGGGGCTCTCGCCGCTGGTGAACACGGTGAAATAGCCGCGTTGGTCTTGGTTGAACTTCCTTTGCCGGCGAGCGAGGCGTCCTGCGGGCGCTGAGTTCCCGGTCCTTCCTTTATGCGCTGGACACAAACGCTGATTCCCACCCTCAAAGAGACGCCGGCGGATGCCGAGATAACTTCGCACAAGCTGCTGCTGCGCGCGGGGTTGATCCGCAAACTGACGGGCGGCCTGTACACCTTCATGCCGATGGGGTTGAAGGTCTTGCGCAAGATCGAGCAGATTGTGCGCGAGGAGATGGACCGGGCGGGTGCCCTCGAAGTGCTGATGCCAGCGCTGCAACCGCCGGAAATCTGGCAGCAGAGCGGACGCTATGAAACGGCGGCCGACGTGCTGTACAAGGTCCGGGATCGCGCCAAGAAGGAGTGGGTTCTCGGGCCGACCCACGAGGAAGTGGTGACGCTGCTGGCGGCCGGGGAGATCAATTCCTACCGGCAGATGCCGAAGAACTTTTACCAGATTCAGGTGAAATTCCGGGACGAGATCCGCCCGCGATTCGGGTTGATGCGCGCCAAGGAGTTCATCATGAAGGACGCGTACAGCTTCGACACGACGGACGCGGGGGCGCAGGCGAGTTACCAACGAATGTACGACGCCTATACGCGGATATTTCAGCGTTGTGGCCTGAAGGCGTTTCCAGTCGAGGCTGACACCGGGGTAATCGGCGGCAAGTTTTCTCACGAATTCATGGTACCGGCGGAGACGGGGGAGAATGACGTGGTTT
>CAZUUP010000773.1:0-2426 GCA_964623105.1 uncultured Akkermansia sp. | reverse complement strand
GGCGAGCACGGTGGCGAAGAGTTCGCCCGCGCCCACCTGGTCTTCGATGACCGTCGCGCCGTCCTTGTCCGTCTTGCCGAAAACCGCGCCGCCCTTGATGCCGCAGCCGAAGAGCGCCGCGCTCCACGCGTTGGCGAAGTGATCGCGGCCGAGGCTGGCGTTGATGGTCGGCGTGCGGCCGAACTCGCCCACGGCCAGCACCAGCGTGCGCTCCAGCAGGCCGCGCTGCTTGAGGTCGTCGTGCAGCGCGGACATCACGCGGTCCAGCTCCGGCACCATCTCCTGGTGCGTCTCGAAGTTCTGCCCGTGGCTGTCCCACCACGCGCGGCTCACGCGCACGAACGGCACGCCCGCCTCGACCATGCGCCGCGCCAGCAACGCCTGCTCGCCGAAGAGCGTCGGCCCGTAGGCCTCGCGCACCTTCGCCGGCTCGCGCGTGATGTCGAAGAGCGTCTCGCTGCTCATCAGGCCGTGGACGCGCGCGTAGGCGTTGGCGTGGCTCTTCACCGCGCCCGTGCCGTGACCGGCGATGAACTGGCGGCTGAGGAGTTGCTGCATCTCCGCGCGGGCGTGGTGATCCAGTTCGGTGATGGATTCCAGCCGCTTAAGATTGGGCGGCGTCATGCTGTCCGAGAGCTTCATCGGGGCGTAACGCGCGCCGAGAAAACTCGAGCCTTGCCGCGAGAAGTCGCGCCCTTCCGAGGCGGTGTAAAACGACACGTAATCCGGCACCTTGCTGTCGGCGCGGCCCAGTTCGCGCGCCAGCACCGCGCCCATGTCCGGGTAGCGCAGGCTCGCCTCGTCCTGGCGCCCGCGCATCATGAGTTGCGCGCCGCCGCCGTGGTCGCCGTTCTTGGTGTTGAGTCCGCGGATGACGCAGATGTCCTTCATCCGCTTCGCCATCTGCGGCATCAACTCGCTGATGTGAACGCCGGGCACCGAGGTGGGAATGTCCGCAAACGGCCCGCCCGTCGGCCGGCCCGGCTTCGGATCCCACGTCTCGAGCTGGCTCGCGCCGCCGGCCAGCCAGAGCAGGATCACGCTCTTGCCGCCCGCCTTGAGCGTGTCGTTCAACGCCGGCGCGGCGAAGGAATGTACCGCGCCAATACCGGTGGCGGCCAAGCCCGTGCCCGCGCCGAGCGTGCGGAGGAAGGCGCGGCGGCTGATGTCGTGTTCGGAGGGATTGCAGAAGGGGGAGTTCATAAAAAAATTTCGACAGTTGGCCAAATCAGAGACAGATGCTCGAACATGTTGGATCGTGAGGCATCATTTGCTTGTCTGTCCCGGAACGACCGAAACAAGCCCGTGCGCAAACATCATGTGCGCCAATGCCGTGCCATCGGAACGGCGTGTCCGAATGACGCCCATGCCGTGCTCCGCTGCCGGGTCAATCGAAGTGACAATGTGTTCGTTCCCCCAGGAGTCGCGCACTCGGTCGCCGACGCCAAAGGGCAACGGCTGGTGTTCAATCGCAACCGTATGCGTCGGGCGCGTTCGGCTGAACCAGCCCGCGACTCGTTCCCGAAATGTCTGCGTTCGCTGACGGAGCGTATGGCCGGCAAGCAGCCCCTCGGCTCGCTCGTCGTAAATCTCGCCATCGTCGCCCTGCACTGTTGCATCAAGCGTCTCTGCAATCGCGATCATCTTGTCTATCAGAGGAGCGTCGGGATTCTTTGTAAAAATCTGCCCGGACGACCAATCGAGCCAAGGCTCCGAGTGCTCGGATGGGCCACGCCACACCGCATAGTTTGGCCCAGCCGTTTCGGTCAGCGTCAACTCGGTGTCAGTGCGAACATACGCCCGCCACTCTTCGGCAGTGATGTCGTCACCGTCGTCAGCCCACTTTTTTCGACGTGTGATGTGAAAATCGTAGCCCATGTCGTTTCTACATTTTCCCGCCTAGTGATTAAGCCAAGACTCAGTGCTCATCGGCAACGCCCACACGAGCCCCCAAATCCTCGCGTAAGGAATGGTGAAATGCAGTTTTGATCAATAAACGCAGGCCTGCATAACGCTTCCATATCGAAGCCAACCCGTATTGGACATAAGCGCACGAAAACCCCGTAAACAAAGGTCGGGAGCGGGTTTGAAGTTCCTTACGCGGGGATTTAGGGAGCCAAACGACTTCGGTCGTCCGGTCGCCGTGCTGACCTCGGCAATCCCAACGGGATTGTGGCCTCCAGCCCAGGGTTGCGAGGAACGAGCTACCCTGGGTTTCCGGCGGGAGGGTTTTCAACCCCAACGGGGTTGCGGCACGGTGATTTAGCCGAGCGGGCGCGTCGGCGCACTGCCCTCGGAGCGCGGCTGTGTCGCAGACCAGCCGCAGCGGCCACGTCCGCACGCGACGGTTGGCAAACCCAGACGCCACCGAACTGGGGTACGTGCTGCGGCTAGTGCCGCGCAGTTACCGCGAGGGCTCGCTGGCG
>CAZUUP010000772.1:0-2433 GCA_964623105.1 uncultured Akkermansia sp. | reverse complement strand
GCCTCCTCTTCCAAGGCCGCGAATGGCTCGCCGAGGTCAAGCTCACCGACCACCGCAACCGCCTCTACTCCCCCGAGACGCACCGCTGGTTGAATGGGGATCCGATTGGGGAACGTGGCGGGATAAATCTTTATGGGTTTGTTCGGGATGGTCCTATTGGAGCTGTGGATCCGGACGGGCAGTGTTGGGCATTGGCAGGCCAAGCCCTTATGGCGGCCGTTGTGGCAGTCGGCGGCGTCATGTTGTTCTTAGGAAGCCCGGCTGGTGCCGAATGGCGACGGCAAGCTGGACGGACACTCATAGGAATTGGGGAACTCATAGATGTGGTTCTCGACATGGCGCGCGGAAATATTCCAGCTAGGAATGGTAAACCGGACGGCCTACCTGCAGGCGCGATTGGCATTGATAAAAGCAAGTGGAAAGACAAAGTTTATGACATTAAAGAAGATTGGAATCTCGCCCCCGGGGACGACGTGTGGTTTACTCCCGACGGGGATCTCTATGATAGCGACAAGAATCCCCTTGGGAATGCTGACAGTTACCGAGATAAAAGATGAATCACCTATTTGATTTTGACGTGTCTTTGCAATGTGCCAGTAACACGGTCGAACCGGCCATTTTGGCGAATGCATTACAAATTGTCCCGAAACATTCTTGGGACAATGCAAAGCGACCGCTGAGCGAGCAGTGTTCTACGCGTTCACGGGAATGGCGATATTATGCGTGTTTTAGATTTAAAAACGATGATAACTTGAACTATGAGGAGTTTATAGAATCTGTCTTTGACAGAATTGAAGGCACGACCGACCTGTTAAATTCCATCGCCCACCCCAATGGTCGGCTTGATTTGTATACCACTGTTTATTCTGTAGAAGCATTCGCCATCGTTTTGCCACGCGACTTGTTGCGACGTGCGGGTAAAATCGGCGTTGAGTGGGGAATTGAATATATCCTGCTGGATCGGAAGCGCCCGAGTATTGCAGGTTAACGACAGTGCTCCTCACGCTGGACACGCTTATGCTTTTGGAGGATCTCCTTGAATGAGATGTGTCGCAGTTGAATTGGCAGCCTCCAGCGTAAAGGGGGCAGTTCTCGCGTTTGCCGGTGTAAACCTGCTTCTGTAGTTTGTCCTCCTTCCCTCCGTCCTCCCCCCTTCGGGGTGAGGCGGAGCGAAGGCGAGCGTAGCGAGCCGAGCCCAGCCGAACCCCGGGTCGGGAGCAGGGGTCAGTCCTCACCTATGACACCGCCGGGCATCTCACACAATTGACCGACGCCAACGGCAACATCACCACCTGGCAATACGACCTCGCCGGAAACCTCGTCCCTTCATCCCGCCCAGTCTTTGCGCCTTTTTGCGCTCTTTGCGGCCATCCCCCATCTCTCCGTCTCCCAATCCCTCCGTCCCTCCGTCCCTCCGTCCCTCCGTCCCTCTCCCCCGCAATCTCCCAGATTGCCACCTCCGCCTTCCCACGCGAACATCCCCGCATGACGTCCACCGCCGAACCGCCCGTTCTCGCCACGCCACCGGCAGAACCCACGCCACCCCGCGTCGTCCTCCGCACCATCGACCTCCGCAAATCCTTCGGCCGAACCGCCGCCCTCGACGGCCTCGACCTCGAAGTCCGCGAAGGCGAAATCTACGGCTTCCTCGGCCGCAACGGCGCCGGCAAGACCACCACCATCCGCGCCCTCATGGGCATCCTTCAACCCGATTCCGGCACCGTCGTCCTCCACGGCCGCCCCATGCCCCGCGTGGACATCGAGACCAAACGCCACATCGGTTACGTCTCCCAGGAACCCCACTGCTACCCCTGGATGACCGGCCAGCAACTCGGTCGCTTCGTCGGCGGCTTCTACCCCACCTGGGATCACGCCGAGTTCCAACGCCTCCTCGCCGTCCTCCAAGTCCCCCCCGACCGCCGCTTCGCCCATCTCTCCGGCGGCATGCAAATGAAACTCGCCCTCGCCCTGGCCCTCGCCCATCGCCCCGCCCTCCTCATCCTCGACGAACCCACCGCCGGCCTTGACCCCGTCGCCCGCCGCGAATTCCTCGACCTCCTCGCCGGCCAGGCCCGCCAGCGCGGCCGCACCACCCTCTTTTCCTCCCACCTCATCGAGGAAGTGGACCGCGTCGCCGACCGCATCGGCATCATCGAAGCCGGCCGCATGCGCTACGAAGGCAGCCTCGCCGAACTCAAAGCCACCGTCCGCCGCGTCCGCGAACCCCGCCCGTCCTCCGCCCCGCCCACACCCGCCCCACCGCCCGACCCGACCGTCACCGACCCCGCCATTCCCATACCCAACCCCGTTCCCCCGCGCCTCCCCTTCACTCCGCCCCCCGGCTTCCCACCCCCTCCCGGCGAATCCACCCCCCCCCAAACCCAACCCCGCCCTCCCCCCCCCCCCCCCCCCTGCACCCCCCCCCCAATCCCC
>CAZUUP010000771.1:0-2441 GCA_964623105.1 uncultured Akkermansia sp. | reverse complement strand
GGGCCAGATCGGGCTCTCATTAGCACCCGGTTTCAACCGGGTGCAGGCGAGCGAAGGAGCCGCAACCGCTTCAGCGGTTTTTCGAACGTCGAGGGGAAAACCGTTAAAACGGTTTTCCGGTCATCGGCCCGGCAACACCCGGTTGAAACCGGGTGCTAATGAGAGGGGCGGGGAAGCGGCCGCAGAGACGTGCGTCCTGCATGGGTGGTGCGAACTTTCGGACCGGCTTTCTTTTGCTGCCTTAAACCTAGCTTCCGCAGTTGAACACCATCCTGCCGCTGGCAAACCACTAACCGGCACTGACTTGCACTAATGAAACCAAGCCATCGCCCTGCACCCAGCAGGGGAACCTGTTCCGCGCCCGCAGATGAGTGCTGGTCAGTGTCAGTTAGTGGTTTTCTTTGTTGGCCCGGGTTTCAACTGCGGCCGTTAGGTTAAATGGTGGGGCGAGTTGCTGGCTCGGAATGCTCCGCGCTGCGGCTGTTGACGGGCGTCTCTGCGGCGTGAACGCCGCGCTCCGGTGGCGTTGGTTGCATGGGTGCGGATTTGCGGCGCGGGGGGCGGGGCGGGGGTCAGTTGACGTAGGAGGCTTCGTTGGTGAGGAGGAGGGCGTGGGCGTATTCGGCCCAGATGGAGAGGGGTTTGAGGGTGGCGGGGCGGGGGGCGGGATTTTTGGCGGGGCCGCGATTGGGGGTATTGGCGGCGGGGGCGGGCTTTGGGGCGGGGGTGGAGAATTCGAGGGTGTCGGTGGAGGTGGAGGGGGCGTCGGCGAAGAAGAGGAGGCCGAGCTTGGTTTCGGTGGGATTGGGCGGGCGTTGGAAGATGAGTTCGTAGAGCCAGGCGATGCGGGCTTCGGGGTCGTCGAGGGATTGGAAGTCGGAGCGGTCCACGATGTGGCGGGCTTGCTCGATGACGAGGGGGCTGTTCATGAGGTAAAGCGCCTGTTGGGGGACGATGGTTTCGTAGCGTTTGCCGGTGGGCATTTCGGGGGAGGCGAAGTCGAAGTGGTTGAAGACTTCGGCGAGGTTGGCGCGGTCGATGTAGCCGTAGAGGGTGCGGCGGGTGGAGTAGGCGCCGGTGGGACGGAGGGAGCCGGCGGCTTTGCCGAGGCCGGGGTTGCGTCCGACGGTGGGCGGGCTGGCGAGGTTGACGGAGCGTCCGCCGACGGTGCGGTCGAGGACGCCGCCCATGGCGAGGATGGAGTCGCGGAGGGGCTCGAATTCGAGGCGGCGGATGTTGGCGCGCCAGAGGAGGCGGTTGAAGGGATCGGTCTGGGCAAAGCGGGGGTTGTCGGCGCTGGATTGCTGGTAGGTGTTGGAGAGGAGGATGAGTTTGTGGAGTTTTTTGGCGGACCAGCCGAGGTCCATGTAGGCGTTGGCGAGCCAGTCGAGGAGTTCGGGGTGGCTGGGCGGGGCGGACTGGGTGCCGAAGTCGTCGGGGGTGGTGACGATGCCTTCGCCGAAGTGGTGGAGCCAGATGCGGTTGACCATGACCCGGGCGGTGAGGGGGTTGTTGCGGTTGGCGATGGCATAGGCGAGTTCGAGGCGGCCGGAGCCGTAGGAGAAGGGTTTGCGGATGGTGCCGTTGATGACTTCGAGGTAGCGGCGGGGGACGAAGTCGCCTTTGTTTTCGGCTTCGCCGCGGAGGAAGATGCGGGAGTCGGAGGGTTTGTCGCGATCTTCGAGAACCATGGCGCGGGCGGGTGCGCCGGGGTGGTTGAGGTCGAGGGCTTCGAGGGTGGCCTGCAGTTCGAGTTTTTCGCGGGCGAGGTTTTTGTTGTCCTTGCCCTTGGCGTTGCGGCCGAGGTTTTCGAGCTGGGTCTGGAGGGAGGTGCGTTTCTGCCAGTATTCCTGGGCGGCCAGTTTGTCGGGCGGGCTGCCGATGATGGGGAGTTCGCGGGGTTCGGCACTGGAGGCGAAGATGCCGTGGAGGGAATAGTAGTCGCGCTGGGGGATGGGGTCGAACATGTGGTCGTGGCAGCGGGCGCAACTGACGGTGAGGGCCTGGAAGGCCTTGGTGACGACGTCGATGCGGTCGTTGATGACGTCGTTGGCGTTGCCGGCGAAGTGGTCGCCGACGGTGAGGAAACCGAGGGCGGCGAGGCTGGTGCGGTCCTGGTTGTTGGGCATCTTGTCGGCGGCGATCTGTTCGATGATGAACTGGGGGTAGGGTTTGTCTTCGTTGAAGGAGCGGACGACGTAGTCGCGGTAGGTCCAGGCGTAGGGATAGACGGGGGTTTCCTTGCGTCTGGCGGGTTCGCCCTTGGTGTCGGAGTAGCGGGCGACGTCGAGCCAGTAGCGGCCCCAGCGTTCGCCGTAATGGGGGGATTGGAGGAGGCGGGTGATGAGTTTTTCGTAGGCGTCCCGGGATTTGTCGGCGAGGAAGTCGTTGACCTCGGCGGGGGTGGGGGGGAGGCCGGTGAGGTCGAAGGTGACGCGGCG
>CAZUUP010000770.1:0-2447 GCA_964623105.1 uncultured Akkermansia sp. | reverse complement strand
ACCATCGTCCCCGGAAAGCTCGACGGCGTTCGCGTCGCCGCGACGGCAAAAATCAGAGGTCAGGAGGTGAAAGTGGAAAGCGCGACCCTGACTCTTGAGATCATCAAATGACAGCGTGCTTCAGAACCTCCGTCCGGAGTTTCGCGTTCACGCAGCTTCGGCGGCGCCCAATTGGCGGGCCGCGTAAATGCCGACCGCCCATTCCAGTCCATTTGCGGCAGTGGTGCTTTTCGACCAGCTTTAAGCCGAAGCGGGACGATTGACCGGAGACTGCACGCGTCCCACATGCCATCGTGTCAGTCCCGGACACGACTGCGTTCCTCCCTCCCTCCCAAGCCCCGTTTTCTGGCCAGCGGATGGACGAACAAAGTTCCGGCAAGCCGTCGGAAACCGCCCGCCAGATGCGTGGGCTCTCCGATTGCAACAGTATCTTTCCGGACAAGAGCGCGCCGTACGCCCCCCTCACTCCTTCCCCTGCCGGACCCGCTCCTTCGCCTCTTCCAACCGGTCCTGAAGCTTCTTCCGCTCCGCCGCCAGCAACCGTTCCAGTTCGGCCCCGCTGCCCTCGTCACCCGCGGCCCGGGCGGCGGTGCTCTTGCCCCCCAGAGAGATTTCCAGGTCGGCAATCTTGGCCTTGTAATCGCTTTCCAGCTCGGCAATGCGCCGCTTCTGCGCGGCGGTCAGGGTCACGGTCGGAGCCACCTTGTTCAGGCGTTCCATGGCAAGTTCGTAGGCGCTTTTCATAAGTTTCGACTCTCCGGACAGGAGCAGGTTGCCCGGTCTGAAATCACGTCGCAGTCGTTCGGTTCAGGGTTTTCATCCGGCCGTCAATCCGCCAGCCGGATCTCGATCTGCCCGTCGATCACCCGCGTTTCATGGCTGCGCACCGGACGGTCGGGGCGGGTCGCGCACTGGCCGGTCGAGACGTCGTATTCCCAACCGTGGAGGGGACAAAACACTTTGCCTCCCTCCACCGTCCCGGAGCCCAGCGGTCCGCCGCGATGCGGGCATTCCCCGTCAATCGCACAAATGCGCCCGCCCACGTTGAACACCGCCACCTCGCGCCCTGCGACCTGCACCGTCATCCCGGTCTCCGGCGGGAGTTGGCTGGTATGGGCAACCGGGACAAAATCACTCATGGCTGCGGAGGGATCGGGTTTCAGTGCGACGTCGCCGGCCCGCCCACCGGCGGCTTTTTGCGCCACGGCATGTCGGGCACTTTGATTGGCGCGGGAGCCGGACGTGTCAGGGAAAGCTCGGGGTCAGCCGCCGCGGCAGGCGTTGTTCCCGGCGGTGCCATGTTGTCGCGCCATGAGGCAATCCGCGCCTGCAAGCCATGATGTTCGGCGGTTTTCTTGTCCCCGGACTTCATGTAAAAGAGCGAAAGGTTGGTGTGGACCAGTTGCTCGTTCGGCCGCAACCGCTCGGCGCGATGCCCCTCGGCGATCGCCGTCGCGTAATCACCCTTCCGGTAATACGCCATCCCCAGCGCGAGTTGCGCGTCAAAATTGGCCGCATCCTCCGCCAGCAACCCCTTCAGGGTCGCGATGCACCCGTCGTAGTCGCCCGTGCTGAAGGCAAACATCGCGTCGTCATATTGTTCCTGGGCCGCAGCCATATTGTTTTGACAGGGCAGTTTATGCCACGAAGTTGGGGTGGCGCGCAAGCAACGTGGCCCGCCCAACCTGCGGGGGCCAGGGTGGCGATGCGAGACTTTTCACATGAAACTGCCGGTTCAATTGATCTCCACCGACTTCGACGGGACTCTCTTCGCCGAGTTCGAAAACCCGCCCGTTCCCCGCGCCCTCGAGGACCAACTGTCCTGGCTCCAGCAACGTGGCGCCACGTGGGTCATCAACACCGGCCGCGATCTTTCCAGCCTGATGGAAAGCATCGCCCGCGCCCGGTTGACGATCCGCCCCGACTACATCGTCGTCGTCGAACGCGAGATCTACCGCCATCACGACCACCACTACGAGCCCGTTCCCGAATGGAACGACCAATGTACCCGTGATCACCAGTCCGTCTTCGCGGAAGTCCAGGCTGCGCTGACGGAAGTGACTGCCTGGGTCGAGGAGCATTTCGATGCCGACGTGTACACCGACTCGTACTCGCCCTTCTGCCTGATCGCCCGCAACAACCAGGACGCCGACGCCATTCAGAACCGCTTCGCCAAGTTCTGCCTCCGCTTCCCCCGCCTTTCCTTTGTCCGCAACGACGTCTATGCCCGCCTCTCGCACGTGGCTTACAACAAAGGCACCGCCCTCGCCGAGATTTCCCGGCGCGTCAACGTCACCTCCGAACACGTCCTCGCCGCCGCCGATCATCTCAACGACCTCCCCATGCTGGAAGTCGTGGACTATCCCATCCTGGTCAGGAAACCGGATGGCTCCTACGACCCGGACGTGCACCTTCCCCACCTCATCCGCGCCGACGGAGTCGGCCCC
>CAZUUP010000769.1:0-2447 GCA_964623105.1 uncultured Akkermansia sp. | reverse complement strand
GCCCGAGCCCCACCCAATAGGCGGTGATGTGATCGAAGTTGTCGAGGTAGATGCGGCTGACGGCGATGGTGCGCAGGGAATCAAAGCCGGTCGGCGGATGCGGAACGGGAATACGGTTGTTTTCAGGCTGATACGGCAGCGGAATGAAACCCGTGAAGCCGCGCGTCTCGTCCTGCAACGCGCGCAACTGCCGCAGATGATCCACGCGATCCGCCACGCTCTCGACATGCCCGTACAACATCGTGCAGGTGCTCCGCCCGCCCAGTCGGTGCCACGTGCGATGGACGTCGAGGTATTCCGCCGCCGATTCCTTGCCCCGGGCAATCGCCTGCCGGACTTCGGGGCGGAAGATTTCGGCGCCACCTCCGGTCAGCGAATCCAGGCCGGCCGCCTTCAACTCGGTAAGCGTTTCCGTGACCGACTTCTTGGCCAGCCATGCCAGATGGAGGACTTCAATGGCCGTGAAGCACTTCAATTGCAACCCGGCGTCCAGCGCCTTGAGGGCACGAAGCATGTCCGTGTAATGCCGAAACGGCAGCGACGGATGCAGCCCGCCGACAATGTGCAACTCGGTGATTCCAAGGCTGCGGGCTTCCCGGGCCTTCTCCACCATCTGTTCAATCGTCAACTCGAAGCCGTCCGCATCCCGCTTTTTCCGCGCAAAGGCGCAGAACTGGCAGGATAGGATGCAGTAGTTCGAGTAGTTGATGTAACGGTTGACGATATAGCTGGCGCGATTGCCATTCTTTCGCTGCGCTACGAGACTCGCCAGCACGCCGAGGGCGTTCACATCGCGCGTGGCAAACAGGCGCAGCGCATCGGCTTCATCGAGGCGCACCCCGGCGTTGACCTTGTCGAAGAGGTCCGCCAGTTCGCTGCGCTGCATCAGGAAGTTCATCGGGAAATCCGGAACCCCGGGAAGACCACTTCGGACACGGTCACCACCAGGAAAACCAGGCTCACCAGAGCGTTGAGTCGAAAGAAGGCGTTCTGGACCCAATTCAGGCTGCGCCGCCGCGCGAGCCAGTGTTCCAGCAGAAGACTTGAGGCGATGACCAGCATACCAATCAAGTATGCGACACGAAACTTCGAAAGCAAACCGAACACGAACAGCAGCAGGATCATCACCAGATGCGCGATGAACGCGGCCCGCAGGGCGTTGAGCGGTCCCCACGCGACCACCAGCGAATGCAGCCCGGCGCGCTTGTCAAATTCGTAGTCCTGCAACGCGTAAATGATGTCAAAACCGATGAGCCAGAAGACCACCGCGACCGCCAGCAGGATCGCCAGCAGGCCGCTGTGGGCCAGGGACACCGCGCCGTTGCGCAAGGGCAGGAGATCAAACCCGCCGCGCACCGCCAACCACGCCCCCAGCGGCGCCAGCGCCAGCGCCAGCCCCAGCCACACATGGGTGTAGTCCGTGAACCGCTTGGTCAGGGAATAGAAACACACCAGAAACAACGCGACCGGCGACAGGTAAAAGCAAATCGGATTTAGCACCCAGGCAGCCGCCACCAGACCGGCGCCGCCCGCCACACACAAAGTCACGGCGCTGCCCAGCGAAATCTGCCCGGCGGGCAGATGCCGCATCGCGGTGCGCGGGTTCATCGCGTCGAACTTGCGGTCCACGATCCGGTTGAAGGCCATGGCGCACGTCCGGGCGCACACCATCGCGGCGAGGATGCCGGCGAAGGTCCGCCAACCCGGCCAACCCCGGGTGTCGCGCGCGGCAACCACCATCGCGGCCAGGGCAAACGGCAGCGCGAAAATCGTGTGCGACAGCTTCACGAAGCCCGCCCATTTGACCAGCGTGTCGAACATCAGTCCTGTTCCTCCTGCCAGCGCGACACCAGTTTCTGCGGCACGCCGATGTGATCCAACACCCGCGCGACCACCGTATCAACGACCTGTTCCACGGTCTTTGGCAGCGTGTAGTAGGAGGGGTTCGCCGGCAGGATGATCGCCCCCGCGAGCAGGAGCAGTTCGAGATTTCGGACGTGGACGAGGCTCAACGGGGTTTCGCGCGGCACGAGCACCAGTTTGCGCCGCTCCTTGAGCATGACATCCGCGGCACGCAGCAGGACATCTTCGCTGTAACCGTGGGCGATGCGCCCCAGCGTTCCCATGCTGCACGGGATGACAACCATGACGTCGAACGGATTGGAGCCGCTCGCAAACGGAACGTTCATGCTCTTGAGTCCGTGGGTCTTCACCCCGGGCCGGAGCTTGAAGCCGTCCGGCAATTCCTGCTGCAAAACCACATGGGCATAGTTGCTCATCACCACGTGTACTTCGTGATCGGCGGGGTCGATCTGGTCCAGCAGGCGCTGGGCATAAAGCGCACCGCTGGCACCGGTGATGGCAACAAGGATTCTCACGCGCGGAACCGTTTCGTTCGCCCGCGAAATATGGCGGCGGACCGTTGAGGGAGCAAGCGGGTTCCCGGA
>CAZUUP010000768.1:0-2449 GCA_964623105.1 uncultured Akkermansia sp. | reverse complement strand
TCGTCAAGGATTCGGGCGAGGACATTGGCGCGGTGTTCCACAGCTGGTTTCAGGGGCTGGGGATCGATTCGAAAACGGTGGAATATAACAACAACGGTCAGCCGTTGCCGCTGGCCCACGATGACATGGCGCCGATCAAGGAGGCTCTGGCATGAGCGAAACCAAACCCACGGCCAAGACTTTTGTCCCGCCGAAGGAACTCAAGGCGTTTCAGAACGACCGTCAGCTTTGCATGGCGCGCTTCAGTCCGTGCGGCAACTTTCTGGCGGCCGGCGCGATGGAGGGCACCGTGCGGCGCTGGAGTGTCGTCGAGAAAAAGCGGACGGCACCCCTGGCGGCGGACGTTGTGCTGCCGGACGACCCGCCGAAGAAACCTGCGCCCAAAAATGCGAAGCCGGTTGCGAAACCGCCGGAGGAGCCGCCGGTGGATCTCATTCCGCTGCCGCAGGTCGCGGGCTTCAATGGCTGGGTGCAGAACATCGCTTTTCATCCGAAGGAACGGGTGCTTTACGTCGCGGACACCTGGGGGAAGTTGGCGGCAATTGGTTACGATGGAGAGGGGACGAAGCCGTTGTGGGAAAATGTGGCCGCACATGACGGTTGGGTTCGGCGTCTGGCGGTGTCGCCGGACGGACGACAGTTGGCCACGTGCGGGCGTGACCAGTTCCTGCGCGTGTGGACGACTTCCGGGCAGTTGGTCGCGGAGCATCGCGCCGCGGAGGATTTGCTGGCGGTGACGTTCGCGCCGGACGGGAAGACCCTGGCGTACGGCGATCTGAAAGGGCGCGTTGTGCTGTGGGACGTGGCGGCGAAAAAGCCGGTTCGTGAGTTTGACGCCGGGGCGCTTTACAGGGTGTCGCGTTTGCAGGATGTGGCCGGGTTGCGGGTGGTGACGTTCACAGAGGGCGGCAAGTCGCTTTTGGTTGGCGGGTGTGAACCGGCGGGAGGGGGCTTTCTTGAGGGTGCGCCAGCGCTACTGCGGTTCGAGGTGGCGACGGGGAAGAAGCTGGCCGACTGGCGGTTTGGGGTGGCGAAGGACGGCTTTGTGCTCGATGTGGCGGAGCATCCGGATGGATTCCTGCTGATCGTCACCAGCGGTCAGCCGGGCAACGGCAAGATCATGTTTCTGCGCCCCGGGGAGAAGGAGCCGTTTTTCACGAGCACGGCGCTGGCGAATTGCCATTCCATAGCGCTGCATCCGGATGGCCGGCGATTCGTGGTGGCGGCGATGAACAAGGCGAGCAACGGGAACGGGCGGCAGTTGACGAAGGACGGGCAGTATCTGGGCAATACGTCGCCGGTGCATCTGTTTGAGATGTCGGCCTGACGGGCGCGGTGAATGGGCTGTGAACGGGGTCTGATTGCCGGGGTTAAGGCGAACCAAACAAGGCCGGAAATCACTTATCCGAGCGCGGGTCGAAGGCGTCGCGGAGGCCGTCGCCGAGGAAGTTGAGGGCGAGGAGGCTGGTGACGAGGACGGCGCAGGGGAAGACGAGGAGCCACCAGTAGATGCGGATGGGATTGAGCTGGCGCGCGCCCTCGGCGATGAGGGATCCCCAACTGGCCATCGGCGGCTGGATGCCGAGGCCGAGGTAGCTGAGGAAGGATTCGTAGAGGATCACGGCGGGGACGGTGAGGGTGACGTAGACGATGATGACGCCGGTGACGTTGGGCAGGATGTGGCGCAGGAGGATGCGCGCGTGGCTCGCGCCGAGGGCGCGGGAGGCATCGACGAACTGGCGTCCACGCAGGGATAGGACCTGGCCGCGGACGATGCGGGCCATGGTGAGCCACGAGACGGCCCCGAGTCCGACGAAGAGGAAGAGGAGCCGCGCAGAGATGCCGAAGCTGGATTGGGTGAGCCAGTTTTTCACGAGGGATTCGAGCGTCGTGATGAGCACGATGACGAAGACGACGGAGGGGAGGGCGTAGAGGATGTCCACGAAGCGCATCATGAATTCGTCGGTGCGTCCGCCGAGGTAGCCGGAGACCGCGCCCCACAGGACGCCGATGAGGAGGCTCACGCCGGCCCCGACCGCGCCGACGAGCAGCGAGATGCGCGCGCCGTAGAGGACGCGGGCGAATTGGTCGCGTCCGTGGATGTCGGTGCCGAACCAGTGTTTGGCGCTGGGCGGCTGGAATTGGGCGTCGGAAAGGGCGTCGGGGTTGTAGGGGGAAATCCAGGGGACGGCGATGATGACGGCGGTGAGGAGGACGAAGAAGATCAGGCCGGCCATGGCGGGCCGGTTCTTGCGGAAGCGAAGCCAGGCTTTCTGGTTGGGGCTGAGGTGGGCGTTCATCCGAGGAAAGGCGGTTTAATCAGCCGCGAAAGAGCACAGGGAGCGCGAAAGGGGAGCGAGAAGGTGGGAGTTGGTGTGGCGAGTGCGGACGTCGCGGGTTGGACCACCCCTCACCCTCATTCCCTCTCCCCGTTGAGGGGAGAGGGAGG
>CAZUUP010000767.1:0-2468 GCA_964623105.1 uncultured Akkermansia sp. | reverse complement strand
TTGAAGTCGATGTGCGCCGGGATCGTCGCGGCCTGGCTTTTGCGGGTAGGCGGCGGTTCGACGGAGATCGCGAGAAAGTAGGTGTAAAACTGCCACGCCGCTTGCGGCGCGGGGGCTCCCGTGGCCTCGAAGACTTCAAGCGGAGTTCCAATCCAGCGGCCGCTTTCGTAGCCTTTGAGCACGCAGCGCACGGCCTCCGGCAACTCCACGTTCTCCACCCAGATGCCGACGGGCGGGTTCAGCGTCTGGCCGCCGACCTTATCGACCAGCAGCGTGCGTGCGTGGCCTTTACCGTGCTCGGAACGGACACCCTCGATCGTCAGCAACGTCCCCAAAGGAAAGCCGAGTCGTCCGGGTTCGTCGGAGTTGGTGCCTGCCCCGGTTCCTGCGGCGCGCGCGAGCGCCCCCGTCTGCACGAGCCGGTAGCGGATTTTCAAGCCGCGGGGGTGGTCATTGGTACCGGTGACTTCCAGCAAATAAACCGGACCCGTGCGGGTTTTCACCAGCACAGTTTGAGGCAACGGACCTGCAACGGTCTGTTTGGAGTCCGGCGTGGGCGGGGCCATTCTCTGGATGAAGTCCGGCAAAGACTTGCCACCCCATCCTGGATGCGCCGTACCAGGCGCGTCCACAGCGCTCCAGCCGCCGGGACCGAGGGAATGCACCGAGCAGTCCCACAACAGCAGACTGGTGTTGGTGCTTTCGAGATGGCAGCCGGCATCGAGGCCACGCGCGCGCAACAGGCGGATCTCCGCCGGCGTGTTCAGTACGTTCTGAGCGACCCATCCGCTCTGCAAAATGCTGGACAACGCAGATCCCTTCCCGGTTTCCAAGTTGAGCAACTGCGTGGGCGGATTGGTTTCGTGCCAGGGGCCGTTCCAATGGAGGTCCACCAGCACCCGTTCGATCACCGGACCGAAGGCGGGCGCGGCTGTATTGCTTGCGGCCGGCGCGAATGGCGACGGGGCCTCCTCGCCGTGAACGACATCATTCCGCCGCAACTCGCGCGCAACGCCACCGCCGCGCAGCACGAGCGGAAAGGTCACACCGCGGTAGCCAAAAGCGGGCTGGTCCTGAATCTGTAGATGCAGGTGCGGCTCGGTGGTGTTGCCGGAATTACCGCAGCGTGCGACGGGCTGGCCCGCCTTGACCGGCTGGCCCGCTTTCACGAGGAGGCTGCCTTGGCGCAGGTGCGCCAGCAGCACGAAGCGCTCCGGTGCGAGCTCGATGATGAGATGGTTCCCCGCCGGATGGGCGCGATCAGTCCCCCCGATTTCGTTGTCTTCGAGACCATCCACCGCGGCAACCACCCGGCCATCCGCCGGCGCGAACAGCGGCGCGTCCCACGAGGCGTAGTTGGAGCGGACTCCACGATCGCCCTGGCAATTCTGGCCATTCACCATGCGGCCGAGGTCGAGGGCATGACGCTGGCTCTGCAAGGGGACGTGATGATTGACCAAGCTGCTGCGCCCGCCCTGCACCACCACCCAGGAGCCGGCAAACGGGGGCGAGAGCGCGATGGCGGTGTCCGAGCGCGGCCAGAGAATGAGTGCGATGTGCGTCACCATGAACGCGAAGCCCGCGGCCCGGACGATGGCGAAGGCGAGGTTGATGCGCTGGCCTGGCAGGCATTCCAACAGGATCAACGCGATGCCCGCCGTCCAGACCAAGGCGTGGATCACGGCGTATTGATGGGGCGCGAACTGCGCCGGCACGATGCACAGCTCCAACACCGCGACGCACGCGGCCCAGAAGGCGACGCCGATCAACCATTGCCAGCGATGCCCGCGGAATTCCGCTGCGAACGGACGTCGCGGAAATCCCGCGGCGAGCCGCCCATTCGCAAGCTGCCAGAGCACCCGCAACATGCGGACAACCGCGGCCCCGAGCGTGAACACGAAGACGGCGTTGAAAAAAATCCCCACCTGGAATGCCAGCCAGCCGAGGCCGAGCGGCAGAGCCACGCCCAGCGCAACGAGCGCCAGGTGTGCAGCGGAGGCCAGCCGTGCGGGGACTGCTTGGCGGGAGGTCTTCGCGGCTGCGGACCGCTGTGGTGCAGACAGGGTTTCGATCTGCTCGCGGAACTCGGTGGCCGTGGCGAAGCGCAGCTCAGGCTTGGTCTCCAAGGCGCGGAGGACGATTTCGTCGAGACGCACGTCGATTTGCACCTTCCGCGACGGCGGCTGGAGTTTGTCGGCGGGCATCTCGCCGGTGAGAAGTTCGTAGAGGACGACGCCGAGGCTGTAAATGTCGGCGCGGCTGTCCACGCGCTGCGGGGCGAACTTTTGCTCGGGGGCCATGTAGCCGGGGGTGCCGGCAGTGGTAGCTCGACATTCCGATGTCGAGCCGGACAGCAGGGGCGGCGCGCCAATTTCAGAGCCGCCAGACTCGACATCGGAATGTCGAGCTACGAGCTTCGCGATGCCAAAGTCGGCAATCTTCACGCGGCCGTCTTTGTCGAGCAGGAG
>CAZUUP010000766.1:0-2475 GCA_964623105.1 uncultured Akkermansia sp. | reverse complement strand
GCAAGAATTTCGGAAATAACCGCAGCCGTTGGCGAGGGAGCGTATCCAATCTGCAGCTCTTCGGGTCTCTCCTTGTCAATCATCCGCGCCTCCGTCAGCAGCGATTCTGCCTCCTGGATCAGTTTTCGTGAGCGAACCAGCACCGCCTGTCCGGCCCGCGTGAGTCGCACTCCCTGACGATTGCGGTCCAGCAGCTTGACCTTCAGTTCCGCTTCAAGGTCGCGGATCTGCCGGCTGAGCGGGGGTTGCGAGACGTGCAACCGCTCGGCGGCGCGGGAGAAATTCAGCTCCTCGGCCACGGCAATAAAGTAACGCAGATGACGCAATTCCATATCCTGTTTGAACGGCGAAGAGCGTAATACCTATTTGGCATCAAGCCACGTCCAAAGTGGTATTTCCGCGTTTTGGATGAGCGAGGCAGTCTTCATGCGTCGTTATGAAACTGAAACCGCTACTTGACCTTGCCGCCGGCGCAGTTCTCGCGGGACTGATTCTTCATCCCGGGATGAAGTGCTGGGCTGCAGGCGATCCGAAATCAGATTCCAACTTCACAACCACCGAAATAACTCCAACAAAAATTATGAACCAAGAAATAACGAAGCAGATCAAGGCTTACGAAAAGTCCCTCAACACCAGCGACGCCAACGCGGCCCTGGCGGTTTACGGCAGCGATCCCATCTTCATGGCGCAAAACATGGAAGCCTTCGTCGGTCGCGCGGCGGTGCAGGCGAGCTACGAACACATTTTCAAAGCCATCAAACTCAACGTCGTTTTCACCATCCACGAGATCGTGTCCATGGGCGGCGACCTGGCTTATGCCCGCACGACGTCGGCTGGCCAGACCGAGATTCTCGCCGCCAACAAGACCGTTAAGGAAGCGAACAACGAACTGTTCATTTTCCGCAAGGAAGCTGGGCAATGGAAAATTCACCGCTATCTGTTCGCCACCTCCAATCCACCCGCATCCAACTGACCTGCAATTTGATCACCTCAACCTTTACCACGATGAATACCATTGAAGCCATCCACCACCGGATCTCTGCCAACAAGTTCGATACGACCCGATTACTGGCCGAAGGTGAGATCCGGGAATTGGTTCAGCTGGCGACAGAAGCGCCGTCCTCGCTGAACATCCAGCACTGGCGGTTTGTTGCCGTCACCAAAATTGAGGACAAGACGAGGCTCAAGGCCGTCGCGTTTGATCAAGAGAAAGTCGTGGATGCGCCCGTGACCTTCATCATCTTGGGCGACTTGCGTGGACATGAAAAACTGGCGGAAGCACTTGAACCGCTCGTCGTCGCCGGCACTTTTGACCGGAAAATGGCGGATGGCTGGCTGGGTGCGGCGGGACACTTGTATGGATCGAACCCGCAAATGGCCCGCGATGAAGCCATTCGCAGCGCCTCGCTGGCGGCGATGACCTTGATGCTCGCGGCGGAAGCCAAAGGACTGGCCAGCGGACCGATGATCGGATTCGATCCTGAGGGCGTCCGGCGCGAGTTCCAGATTCCGGATCGCTATGTGCCGGTCATGCTGCTGCCGGTCGGCTACGCGACCGCTGGAAACTGGGCGCGCAAACCGCGCTTTGGATTGGATCAAGTGCTTTTCTCGGGCAGCGGTGAGAAACTGCCGGCTTGAGCTGGCACTTCCCAGCTTAGCAATTGCAATCGCCAAGCCCGCAGCATGACAAAGCCGCGAGACAGCGCAGAAATTGCCCCACATCCTGCGGCAAATATTCCGCCCGACGACCTGAACCGGAAACTCACCGTGGTGCGACCGAACGCAGACACGAACTTGCGTCACATCGCCCAGGTGGGCGCCACCGACACGATTCTGCTGACGGGCGCTGACACCAACGGGCGCTATTGTTTAATCGACATCCTCGTGTTCCCCGGCGGCGGGCCGCCGCTTCATCGGCATGATTTTGAAGAAACGTTCACCGTGCTTGAAGGTGAGATTGAAATCACCTTCCGCGATGAAACCTTTGTGTTCAAAACCGGTGAAACCGTTCACATCCCGGCCAATGCGCCACACAAATTCCATAACCAGACCGAACGGGACGCACGCCTGCTGTGCCTGTGCTCGCCCGCCGGGCTGGAGGAGTTTTTGATGGCGCTGGGTGTTCTCGTCGCGACACGAACGACCCGGCCGCCGCAGTCCGAGCCGGCGGGCGAGGCCGCGTTCAAAGCCAAGGCCAAACGCCTTGCACCCGAATACCGAACTGAGCTCCTGTAATCACGGGTGACATCCTTCATTTCTCCGTTAACGTCCATCGTTCTCGGGATTCAAGCCTCCGAGTCAATTTGCTGGCCCATTTCCACACCTCCGTCGACTTCTCCTCCGTTCCCCTTTTTCAACGCCTCTTCCTCCGCGATACCTTGCCCCGCTGCATATTTCCGCACGCCCTCCGTTATCTTCACGCCCTTCGCTCTCTGAGGCTCGCCAAAATATCTGCCACGACCTCCCCCTTCGGCT
>CAZUUP010000765.1:0-2482 GCA_964623105.1 uncultured Akkermansia sp. | reverse complement strand
CCCATTGCCCGCCGGGCCCTTTGAACTTTCCTCCGGCACCCGCCTCCGTATCTTCCGCCCGTGTCGTTTGTCTCGTGGCAATTTGGTGCCCTGCTCACCGCTGTCGTGCCCCTCTACTGGGCGCTGCCGTGGCG
The DNA here is from genome assembly GCA_964623105.1 of uncultured Akkermansia sp. GTDB lineage: Bacteria > Verrucomicrobiota > Verrucomicrobiia > Limisphaerales > BJHT01 > BJHT01. The sequence continues at coordinate 2,348 of CAZUUP010000765.1, read as the reverse complement.
CGGACGCGTCTGGCTGCTCCTCGCCGCCAGTTACCTGTTTTATGGCAGTTGGGACGTCCGTTTCCTGGCGCTCATCCTCACCTCCACGGCCATCGATTTCTACTGCGGCCTCGGCATGTCCGAGCAGCGACAGCCCGCCGCCCGGGTCTTCCTAGCTGCCAGCACCCCCGCGGTCTGGCTCGCCCTTACCCGCATCCTTGCGCCCACTGCCGCCGTGCCCACGCCCGTGCTCGCCATCGCCGCCGTGTTCCCCGTCGCCTTCACCCTCCTCCACACACGACTCTGGCAACTTGGCGCCCATCGCCGGCGCGCCTTCCTCTGGCTCAGCATCGCCACCAATCTCGGCGTCCTGTTCTTCTTCAAATACTTCAACTTCTTCGCCGATTCCGCCGCCGCCCTCCTCGGCACACTCGGTTTCCATCCCGGATGGACGACCCTGAACATCGTCCTCCCAGTCGCCATCTCGTTCTACACGTTCCAATCCATCAACTACTCTGTCGCCGTCTATCGTCGCGAAATCGCGCCCACCGACGACCTCCCCGTCTTCGCGATGTACCTCGCGTTCTTCCCCCAGCTCGTCGCCGGCCCCATCGAACGCGCCACCGACCTCCTCCCGCAGATGCAAAAACCCGTCACGTGGAAACTCGACCACCTCCACGGCGGCCTCGGCCTGCTGCTCGTCGGCTACTTCAAAAAAGTTTTCGTCGCCGACAACTCCGCCCTGCTCGCCAACTACGTCTTCGATTCCGCCACCCCGCTGACCGCCCCGTGGGCCCTGCTCGGTGCCACCGCTTTCGCCGTGCAAATCTACGGGGACTTCTCCGGCTACACCGACATCGCCCGCGGCTCCGCCCAACTCCTCGGCATCCATCTCTCCCGCAACTTTGCCTTCCCCTATTTTGCCCTCACGCCCTCCGATTTCTGGCAACGCTGGCACATCACGCTCTCCTCCTGGTTTCGCGATCACGTGTACATTCCCCTCGGCGGCAACCGCGGCGGGCTCGCGATAACCCTGCGCAACCTCTGGATCACCATGCTCCTGGCCGGCCTCTGGCACGGCGCCAACTGGAACTTCATCCTCTGGGGTGCCTACCACGCCGCCCTCCTCACCGCCTACCGCCTCGTTCCCGGCGCCGAAGCCTGGCTCAAAGCCCGCCGTGACTGGCGCGTGCCTGTCGGCATGACCCTGATGTTCGCCCTCACCCTCATCGGCTGGGTCCTCTTCCGCTGCCACAACCTCGCCCAGCTCGCCCGCTGGTTTGGCGCGATCGCGCATTGGGATCTCCCCGGCACCCTGCCCATCCTCCGCCCCTGCGCCTGGCTGCTCATCCACACCGCCCCCCTGCTGATCCTTCAGGCCGCCACCTGGCGCGCCCGCGATGAAGTCCGCTGGGAACACTGGCCCTGGCCCGCCCGCGCCGTCGCCTTCCTCCTCCTCTTCCTCCTCGCCACCACCAACTTCTCCCCCAACCAGGAATTCATCTACTTCCAATTCTGATGCGCCGCTGGTGCTCCATCTCCTTCCTCGCCGCCCTTGCCCTCTTCGCCCTCGCCGAGTGGATGGCCCGCCAGTTCTTTGGCGAAGGCCTCGCCGCCCGCTTCGAATACGGCTTCCACCCCACCGCCGGCTTCCGCGAGAAATCCGACGGCACCGTCCAACTCGAACGCACCGGCGGCCGCCGCTTCATCCCCCAGACCTTTCCACGCGAACGTCCGCCCGGCACCTTCCGCCTCATGGTCATCGGCAACTCCGTCCCCTACGGCCCCGGCCCGCTCGAAGACAGCTTCATCTGGCTCGCCGCCGAGGAACTCCGCCAGAACGGCATTCCCGCCGAAGGCATCAACCTCGCCCTCGTCGGCCAGGGCGCGCTGCGCAACCAAGTCGTCCTCCGTCAGGCCCTCCGCTATCAACCCAGCCTCATTGTCCTCCAGGTCGATGCCGCCCTGCAACGCAACGACGAGATCGACCAACAACGCCGCGCCGAATACCTCGGCTGGCACCCCAAAGTCTGGCCCATGAAAAGCTACATCCTCCGCCGGCTCTACGAATGGCGCGCCGACAAAGTGTACGTGGACCTCCTCCCCGACGAAATCCGCGCCCGCAACAACGCCCGCGACCTCGTCGCCAACGTCACCTCGCAAGCCCGCACTGAATCCCCCGCCGAAACCGACGCCCGCCTCGCCCGCTTCCAAGCCACCATCCGCGAAAGCATCGCCCTTGCCCGCGCCCAAAACATCCCCGTCCTCCTCCTCACCCAAGCCTTCCTCGAACCCGCCCCCACCGCCCAGCCCGCTCCCGCCACCTCCCCACTCCACCTAACCGACCACGGCCTCGACGCCTTCACCGC
>CAZUUP010000764.1:0-2490 GCA_964623105.1 uncultured Akkermansia sp. | reverse complement strand
CTGGCCGACCCATCCCGCCATTTCAACCACGGCAATTCCCGAGCCCTTTTCACCCCTCGCCGCGCTGCAAAAAGTTTGGACACTCCCCCACCCCTTGTTCATCCTGCGCGCCCAAACAACGAAACACTCACTTCTCCGAACACCATGCGCACCCTCGTTCTCGGCATCGACAGCGGCACCCAGTCCACCAAGGTTCTCGTCGTGGACGCCCGCAACGGCAAGGTCCTCGCCAGCGCCGCCACCGCCTACGATCTCCTCCCCAACCTCCCCCCCGGCGCCAAGGAGCAGCATCCACACACCTGGCGCGACGCCACCGCCAAGGCCATCCGCCAGTCTCTCCGCGACGCCCGCGCCACCGCCGCCGAAGTCAAGGCCATCGGGGTCAGCGGCCAGCAACACGGCTTCGTCCCCCTCGACAAAAAGGGCGAGGTCATCCGCGCCGCCAAACTCTGGTGCGACACCTCCACCATCGCCGAGTGCGAGCAAATCACCCGCCACCTCGGCGGACTCAAGGCCGCCATCAAATCCGTCGGCAACTCCATCGCCCCCGGCTTCACCGCCCCCAAGATTCTCTGGCTCAAAAACCACGAGCCGAAAAACTTCGCCCGCCTCGCCACCGTCCTCCTGCCCCACGACTACCTCAACCACTGGCTCACCGGCCAGGCCACCATGGAATACGGCGACGCCAGCGGCACCGCCCTCCTCGACGTCCGCAAACGCCAGTGGTCCGCCGCCGCCCTCGCCGCCATCGACCCCGACCTTGCCGCCAAGCTTCCCCCGCTTCGCTCCAGCGACCAACCCGCCGGCCACCTCCAAGCCTCCACCGCCCAGGCCCTCGGCCTCGGCACCGACGTCCTCGTCAGCGCCGGCGGCGGCGACAACATGATGGGCGCCATCGGCACCGGCAACACCCGCCCCGGCGTCATCACCGCCAGCTTCGGCACCAGCGGCACCATCTACGCCTGCGCCGCCAAACCCGTCATCGACCCCCGCGGTGAGATCGCCGCCTTCTGCGACTCCACCAACCGCTGGCTCCCCCTTCTCTGCACCATGAACGTCACCGTCGCCACCGAAATGGCCCGCCAGTATTTCGGCTGGACCCACGACAAATTCGCCGCCGCCGCCGCCGCCGTCCCCGCCGGCTCCGACGGCCTTGTCCTCGTCCCCTACCTCGACGGCGAACGCACCCCCAACGTCCCTGCCGGCACCGGCGTTTTCCTCGGCGTCACCCCCAAAACCTTCACCGCCCCGCACTTCGCCCGTGCCGCCATGGAAGGCGTCACCCTCGGCATGAACTACGGACTCCGCCGCCTCGCCGAACTCGGCGTCCAACCCACCCAGATTCGCGCCACCGGCGGCGGTGCCAAATCCAAAGTCTGGCGCCAGATCATGGCCGACATCTTCAACGCCGAAGTCGTCACCCTCAAGGTCAGCGAAGGAGCCGCCTACGGGGCCGCCCTCCAGGCCCTCTGGTGCTGGCGCCGCAACGCCGGGGAAAACCTCGCCATCGAAGCCCTCACCGACCAGTTCGTCACCTTGAACCAGGCCGAAACCGCCATCCCCAACCCCCGCACCGTCGAAACCTACCGCCAGATTCAAGCCCTCCAGGACGCCACCTCCACCGCCCTCCGCCCGGTCTTCCCCCACCACCGCGCCCTCGTCACCCGCCAACCAATCCCCTGATCACCAATCCGGCTCCACGCAGTCGCAGACGCTGAGACAACCACCGCGACACGATGAACTCGGAGATGAATGAGGGACGGTCGCGGCGACAGGAAGTCACCCGTCAGTAAAGGACCAACGTCCAGCACGTCCTGCCTTCTCCTCTGCGTTCACCGTGTCTCTGTAGCGGAGTGTTTCTGTGCTCCAACGGATTCGATTCGCCCGAGCGCATCCAGCCAATCACTAATTACTAACTACTAATCACTAATTACTTTCCCCCCACCACCGCCCCCCTGATCACCGCATAAACCCCCGTCGAATCCACCTCCGCCCCCACCCGCGCCACCGACTCCGCACCCATTAACACCGGCCAGTCCGCCCGCTTTGCCGGGCACGCCCCGTGCGACCCCTTCACCAGCGACGCATCCAGCGGGATCACATCCATCAGCATCCGGAACCCCAGCTTCTTCTGGAGCAGCCGGAACAGTATCTTCAGCTTCACCGCCGGAATCCCCGGATCCAGAAACAACTCCACCGGGTCGTAGCCCGGCTTCCGGTGAATATCCACACACCGCGCGAAATCCGGCGCCACCGCATCCTCCCGCCAGTAATAATAGGTGAACCACGCATCCTCCCGCGACACCGCGATCAAGTCCCCCGCCCGCCCGTGCGCGATCCCCGCCGCCCGCTTCTCCTCCTCCCCCAACACCCGCGCCACCCCCGGCACCCCCCCCCACCCCCCCCCGACCCGCCCCAGCACCGCCCGGGCATCCACATACCCCCACGCCCCCCGATGCTCCGCCCCCCCACCCCCCCGGCTCGCCCCCG
>CAZUUP010000763.1:0-2499 GCA_964623105.1 uncultured Akkermansia sp. | reverse complement strand
CCGGGGAGCTTGCTCAGGGCGGAAACGAGCGTGGTGACGAGCGGGGGGAGGGAGGGCATTAGGTGGTGAAGATCAGTTGCAGCTTATGCGACAATGGACAAAGTGGATGTATCAGGCTTTTTCTTCCCGCGTCCGTGATTTAGCAACAGATAGATTCCAACACCGTCCACGATAACGAAAGCGGCAAGGATCAACATCGATTGAATTCCCAGGTGGGCGTCGAGAAGCTCCCGTTCGCGGTCCCAGATAGCCCTTGATTCAGGTGTATTCGTTTGCCGCCATTCGTCCATGGCCTTTCTGCGCTCGGCCAGACGGTATGGATGACTCAGCTTGTTGAGTCGTGGGGATACGATCCACCCTACCTGAGCAATCACAATCAGGACGAAAAGCACTTTTCCAATCCAAATGGGCATGATGACTGTCCGATTGAGAATTGCGATTACGCTGGTCGGGTTTGCCGATCGAAAAACCGTCGAAACAGCGGCCCGTACCAACCACCTGCAACACCCGGAAGACGCCGGCCGCTAATCAGCCGGAAGCGGACTCGGGTACGGATGATCGGATGCGACCTACAAGCAACGCTCCGGGCGATGACCCGAGCGATCAATCCCAATTCACAACCCCGGCAGGCTGAAGCCGGACGTGACCTTGCCCATTTCGGTGTTCGAGATTTCCTTGGCCTGGGCGAGGGCGTTGTTGACGGCGGTGATGATGAGATCTTCGAGGAGCTGCGCGTCGGCCGGGTTGACGGCGGCGGGATCGATCTTGATGGACTGGAGGAGTCCGTCGCATTTGGCGACGGCCTTGACGGCGCCGCCGCCGCTGGTGGCTTCGACGGTGCGGCTGGCGAGTTCGGCCTGGGTCTTCTCGATCTGCTGCTGGATGCGGGAAGCCTGTTTCATCAATTTACCGATGCTGGACATGGTGGAGGGGGGTTGAGGTTGGGTTTGTTTTTGTTGCCGGAATTGGGACGGCTTAGGCGCGCACTTCCACAATCTGGCCCTTGAAGACTTCGAGGGCTTTCTGGATCAACGGGTCGTTCTTGAAATCATCCTTGCTGAAGGAAACAGGCTCGGTGCGGGGTTTGGCGGGCGCCGGTGCCGGCGCGAGCGTCCCGGGTTTGGGTGCGGCGGCAGATTCCGGTTTCCTGCCGGCTGGCGGCGGCGGTGCGGGTGCCGGATCGGGAGCGGGCGGGGCGGGGCGCTGGAAGCCAATGGGCGCTTCGGCGATTACAAACTGAACCTGTACATGATGGAGGCCGAGTTCGTGCAGCTTCGTCAGGATGATCTGCCGGGTCTTGCCGTTGTCGGCGATGCCCATTTGATCCTGAAATTCGGGATCGAACCCGATGGTGAGGAGTTTGGCGGTAAGGGAAACCGGATGGGCGGCGATGAGGGACGAGTGGGTGAATTTGTTGGCTCGCTCGATGCCGGCCATGAGTGCCGGCCACAAGGTCTGGACGTCAGGAATCGGTGCACCAGAAGTTTCCACTGGAGGCGGTGGTGCCGACGGCCCGGGGGCGGCGGCGGCAGGGACGGGTTTTGGTACCGGTGCAGGCGCAGGCGGGGCGGCGGCAGCCGCGGTAGCTTGGGCAAAGGCGGCGGAGAGCGACGTCGTGGGAGCGGCGCGCGACGCAGGGGCCGGCGCGGAGGGAGAAGACGTCGCGGGAGCCACGACAGCAGCGGAGGCGGGGGCAGCGGCTGACGACGCGGCTCCGCCACGCAGTTGCTGGAGCTGTTTGAGGACGGCGTCCAGCGGGACAGCGTTCCGCGCCCGGATGGCCTTGAGGAGGGCAACTTCGATCAGGATTTTTTTTGAGGCGGCGTCGCGGAAACCGCCTTCGCAATCCGTCAGCACTTCGAGGATGCGCGTGAGGGCGTCGAGGCTGACGCCTTTGGCCTGCTCGGCCAGCCGGGCAGCTTCATTCTCAGAGATTTCCAGCATCCGAAGGTCACCGCCCGAGATGACGTAAATCATGAGATTGCGGAAATGGGCAAGGAGATCGGCCAGCAGGCGGGCGAGATCCTTGCCGCTGCGGGCAAGGTTGTTGAGTTCGCGCAAGGCGGGCTCGGGCTGGCCATCCAGGATGGCCTGGGATATGGCAAGGATCTGGGTTTGCGCGGTGAGACCGAACATCGAAAGGACGTCGGGCTCCTCAATGCGGTCGCCACAAAAGCTGATGAGCTGGTCGAGCGTGGATTCGGCGTCGCGCATGCCGCCGTCCGCGCCGCGCGCCACCGCCTGAAGCGCGGCGTCATCAATCTGCACCTTTTCCTTTTCGGCGATTTGCTTGAGGTGGCTGACAATGAGCGTGGCGGGGATGCGGCGGAGGTCGAAGCGCTGGCAGCGGGAGAGAATCGTCGGAAGAACTTTTTGCGGATCGGTGGTGGCGAAGAGAAACTTCACATGGGCGGGCGGCTCCTCGAGGGTCTTCAGCAGCGCGTTGAACGCGGCCGTCGTGAGCATGTGAACTTCGTCGATGATGTAGATTTTGAACTT
>CAZUUP010000762.1:0-2505 GCA_964623105.1 uncultured Akkermansia sp. | reverse complement strand
CCGCCCGCCACCCCCCCCCCCCCCGCCCGCCCCCCCGCCCCCGCCCCCCCACCCTCCCATTCCCGCCCCGACACCCCCCCCGCCTTCTCCACCTCACCCCCACCCACCGCCACCACCTTCCGACGAAACAACGCCCCCGGAAAACTCCCCGTCTCCAAACCCGCCACCTGCACATGCGACACCTCGCTCGCCGCCGTCAACAGCCATCCCCCATCCGCCAGCGAACGAAACAAATGCCCCGCCGCCCGCCGCAACCCCTCCGGCTCGAAATACATCAACACATTCCGGCAAAAAATCACATCCATCGCATTCGTGTTCGTCGCCAGCGACGGATAGCTGTCACACGCCAGATTCAAAAACGAAAACGTCACCATCCGCCGCAACTCCGGCCGGATCTCATAGGTCCGCTCATCCCGCCGCCGGAAATACCGCTCCTTGAAACCCGGCGCCGCATTCCGAAACGACCACTCCCCAAACACCCCCGCCGCCGCCTTCGCCAGCGCCCGCGGATTGATATCCGTCGCCAGCAACGTGATCTCCCACTCCGCCAGATCCGGCAGCACCCGCGTCAACACAATCGCCAGCGAATACGCCTCCTCCCCGCTGCAACACGCCGCACTCCACAACCGCAGCCGCTTCGTCCCCTCCGCCCGCGCCCGGATCAACTCCGGCAACACCCGCCGCTCCAATGCCGCAAAACACTCCGGATCCCGGAAAAAATACGTCTCCCCGATCGTCAGATGCCCCGCCAGCACCTCGATCTGCCCCCGTGTCAACGGCGCCTGCAACAACCACTCCGCACACTCCGCCGCATCCCGATGCCCAAACTCCGCCGCCGCCCCCGCCAATCCCCGCTCCAAATCCGCCAAACGATCCTCCGCAAAATGCAAACCCATCTGCGCCGACACAAACTGCTGCAACTGCCCCAACCGCACCCGGCTCATCCCGCCACCCATAAACCCTCCTTCCCGCCCGCCTCCCCCAACACCCGCTCCACCTGCTCCCCCTCCGCCTCCGTCAGGAACCGCTCCACATCCTGAATCACCACCAACCCGCCCGCCCCTCCCACCACCCCCGCCGCCATACCCCCACCCCCCCCCGCGATCTCCTCCGCTCCCAATACCGACCCCACCCCATACTCCACCACCCCCTCCACCCTCTCCACCACCAACGCCACCAATCGCCGCGCCGTCCGCACCAGCAAAAACTGATCCTCCGGACCAACCCCACGCTCCGACCACCCCAACCGCCGTCGCAGATTAAACACCGGCACCAGCTCCCCATGCATATCCATCACCCCCTCCACCACCGCCGGCAAGTCCGCCACCCGCCGCACCGCCACCGCCCGGATCACCCGCTCCACCAAACCCAACTCCACTCCATACCGCCCATCCGCCGCCACAAACACCACCAGCCGACCGCTCCCCGCCGGCACCCTGCCAGCCGTCGCCCCAGCCACACCCGCTCCTGAAACATTCCCGCTCATGACACTCCCAACCGTTCCCGTTCCGCCCGCAATCGCGGTGCCACCCGCGCATACGACGCCTCCAACTCCTCCCGCAAACCCCACAACTCCTCCGCCTCTCCCCGCCGCGCCAGCACCTCCATCCGCTCCGCCAGCCGGTACATCCCCTCCGCCCCCACCGTCCGCGCGCTCGACTTCAACGAATGCGCCGCCCGCTCCAGCACCACCGCCTCCCCCGCACCCCGCATCAACGCCAGTTGCTCCGGCACATGCTCGAAAAACAGATCAATCATTTGGATCACAAACCCGCTCCCGCCCAATCGCAGCAGCCCCTCCAGCGCACCCGGGTTAAACTCTTGCTCGGTCTTCATACCCTCACCCGTCATCCCCCGCGACCCAGCCACCCGCCCAGCGCCGCCGCCGTCTGCGCCGGCGAAAACACATGCACCGCCCCCCCCAGCCGGATCGCCTCCCCCGGCATCCCATGCACCACCGCGCTCCCCGCATCCTGCGCAATCGTCACCGCCCCCCGTTCCCGCATCCGCACCAACTCCACCGCCCCATCATCGCCCGGCCCCGACAACAACACCCCGATCACCCCCGCGCCAAACACCTCCGTCACCGCCTCGAACAACGGCCCCGCCACCCGTCGCCCCTCGCCCTCCCCAACTACCTCCGCCCGCACCGTCAACCGCCCATCCTCCCTCATCCCCAACCAACCCGACTCCGGTGCAAAATATGCCCGCCCCCTCTCCGCCACCATCCCCTCCGCCGCCACACACACCGGAAACCCCGTCACCGCCCCCAACCGCTGCACCACCGTCTCCAAAAATCCTCCCGCCACCGACAACCCCACCAGCACCGGCACCGGCAGGCCCCGCGGCAAACCCCGCAACAACGCCTGCAACGCCTGCGGCGCCCCCAGACACCCGCCCACCGCCACCACCCGCACCCGGTCCGCATTCATCCCCGCCGGCCACGGCGGCACCCCCCCCGCCCCCCCCCCCCCCCCCCCCCCCCCCCCCCCCCCCCCCCCCCCC
>CAZUUP010000761.1:0-2505 GCA_964623105.1 uncultured Akkermansia sp. | reverse complement strand
CGAAGCTGCCCGGCATGAGCCGGCGCACTTCGGCCAGCAGTGTTTCGCGCTGTTTTTCCGTGCCGGGATCCAGCGCCATGCCGCCCGTGAGCAGTTGCCGGGTTTTGCGGTAGAGGGTCAGGAGCAGCGTGTCCTTGAAGCTGTTCCACAGCTTGTCGCTGGTGCCGAGGGAATCGGCCACCGTGTGCAGCGACAGGATGGCGAGGGTTTCGACATTGCCGACCACGGCGGCGAACTGCTGGATGACCTGGGGTTCCTCGAGGTCGCGCCGCTGGGAGATCACCGCCATGAGGACGTGGTGCTGGATGATGAGGCGGAGGATGTCGGTCGCGGCGTCGGGCAACCCGAGGCGGCGCGCAACGCGGCCCGCAAGGTCCACGCCCACCTTCTCGTGCCGGCCGGTGTGATCCGCCTTGCCCACGTCGTGCAGCAGCAGGGCCAGGTAGAGCAGATGGGGGCGTTCGATCTGCTGGAAGATTTCGCGGTAGATCTCGTGCTGGGGCGCGCTGGTGGACCAAAACTGGTCCAGCTTGTCGATGCACACGAGGGTGTGCTCGTCCACGGTGTACTGGTGGTAAAACTCAAACTGCACGAGGCAGGTGATCCGTCCGAACTCGGGTAGGTATTTGCCGAGCAGGCCGAGGTCGTGCATCAGCCGCAGGGCACCGCCGACATTGCCGCGCTGGCTGAGGATTTCGAGAAACGTGGTCGCGACGTGCGGGTCGGAGCGGAAATCCCTGTCCACCAGCACGAGGTTGCGGCGGACCAGTTGGGCAAGGTCGGGATGCAGGCGCAGGCCGCGTTGCTGGAGGTGGAGGAACAGGCGCAACAGGCGGCGGGGTTGATCGCGGAATACCCGCGAGGTCGCGGCACGGATCTCGCCTTGCACGATCTTGAAGCCGTCCACCAGTTGCTCGCTGGAGCGCAGCCGGCGTTCGCGCAGCAACCGGGTGAGGTAGGGAAAACGCCCCGGGCGGGGCAGCAGGGCCAGGCGCTGTTCCACCTCGCGGGTGATGAGGTGGATGTTCCGCGAGTGGCGGTAGAAATCGCCCATGAACTTCTCGATGCGCTGGCTCGGGGAACGGTCGGTGTAGCCGAGCGCATGGGCCACCGCGGGCTGGACATCCTTGGTGAGCACGTCGGCGGGCCGGCCGAGCAGGTAGTGCAGTTCGTTGCGAACGCGCAGGATGAAGTCGTAGGCAGAATCCAGCTGCCGCTGTTCCGCTTCGTTGATCATCTCGCGCTGCTGGAGTTCCTGGAGCGAACGGGTGCGGTAGCGGACATAGGTCATCCACAGCAGGTTTTGGTAGTCTCGGAGACCGCCGCAGCCGTTTTTGAGATTGGGTTCCTGCATGCAGGCCGAACCGCCGTACTTGGCCCGGCGGGTGGTCTGGTCGGTGATGCGGGCGTCAATGTATTCGTCCTCGTGCCCCATGATGCTCTTGGCCAGCAGCACGCGTTGCATCCGGTCCAGCAAGTCTGCGGGGCCGGTGATCAGCCGGGCCTCGATCAACGAGGTCTTGGACTGCATGTCGGTGTTGGCCACGGCGGCGCAATCCTCGACGCCCCGCACGGCGTGGCCGACCTTCAGCCCGATATCCCACAGCAAATAGAGCAGGCCCTCGACCAGGGCATTGAGGTAGGGATGCGCCTTGCCGGCGGACACCATGTCGCCGGTGTGGAGAAACATGATGTCGATGTCGCTGTGCGGATTGAGTTCGCCGCGGCCATAGCCGCCGATGGCGACCAGCGCGATTTGCGGGATGGATCGTGCTCCCGCCAGGGGCAGATCCCGTTGCAGATCCGTCACCAGATAGCGCAGGAGCGTATCCATGACCGCCGCCCGGGCGCGGCAGATTTCCAAACCGCCGGCACCGGCGCGGTGAAGGATCTTCAGGCGGGTGCTCTCGACTTTGAGGAAGGTCTTGTAGCGCGCCAAGTCCTGCGCGGGTTTGCGTCCCACGGGCAAAGGAAGCCGTTTGGCGGCATCAGCTTCAATTTTTTCCAGCAGGCTTGGCATCGGTGGCGGACCATAGGTCAAACCGGACGACGGAGGCAAGCCTACCCGCCTGCGGTGGCCGGGTGGAGGCGGGTAGGGGATGCGAACACGGTGCGGTTGTTGGACATCCCCGCAATTCCCCGGGGGCGGAGTCAGTGCTCCGTCTCGTCGCCCCGGCGGACGTTCACGCCGGGGGTTTTCGCACGAGTTGCGAACCCGAGGTGCGCGTGTGTTTCGTGAGCCTTGACCGGTGGCAAGCTTGGGATTCCCGCCTGTTGTCTCCCACGGAGCCAGACGGAAATCTACGGACTGTGATGCCGATGCGGCGGGTCGTGGGCATCTGGTCTAGCGATCTTCCATCGATTTCACCCGCTCCTCGGTGGGGATGGTCACGAATCTCCACAACTCGCTTTTCACGCGGATGATACGGCCGGGGCGGTAGCCATCGAGCAACTCGGTGAACTTCATCCGCACTTGGATGCCGCTGCTGCCGGGCGGTGGGTTGG
>CAZUUP010000760.1:0-2538 GCA_964623105.1 uncultured Akkermansia sp. | reverse complement strand
GGAAGAACGCCCCGCCGCTCACCGTCGCCATCTCGCGCAGCAACGGCTCGTTCATCGCCGTTTCGCCCAGTTCAAAACGCGGCTCCGTCACGCTGAAATCCAGCTTCATCTCCGGATCCTGGTCCACATGCAACTGATACAACCCCGGCGCCGGCGCGATGAACTCCCCGCGATACATCCCCGGCTGGTCGGGCACCGGCCGCAACTGCAATTCGCTTTGCTCCCCGATCGTCCCCGAACGGAGCCCGTAGAAACCCCGCACAAACGGCTCCGTCACCGGATCGAAACCCACCGAGTACAGCCGCGCGTAAATGTTCACCCGGTCGCCCGTCACGTAGTTCTGCCGCTCCGAAGACAATTGCGTGCGCTTGGACGCCCCCAGCAACCGCTGCACCGCCATGCGCTGGCAGATCTGACCCCAGAACGCCGTGTGATAACTGTCGCCCGTGTTCTTGCGCCACCGCCACGTGTTGTCCGTGCCCACATACAGGACCTGGCCCAAACCATACTGCTGGAGGGCCATCACCGGCATCTTGCCAAAGCGCGTCTCCTTCACCGGATCGGGATCCACCAGCAACACCTCTGCGCCGGGCTTGGCGCGCGTCACCCGCGCATCCCAGAAAATCGGCGGCAGGTTCTTCCAGAAGTTCACATTCTCGTCATCCTTCTCGGCCAGCTTCATCATCGTGCTCGACTTCCCGACCGCCGTCAGTTGCAACCGGATCGGCTTGTCCGACACCGCATCGCCCGTCGCCCCGGCCGTCGTGCCTGCTTCGAATTCCACCGGCAGCATGCGTTCGATGGGCGTCCGGCGATACGCGTTCGGGCTGAACTGCCGGCCCGCCACCAGCACCATCGCCCCGCCAAACTTGCTCACGAAATCCGCCAGGGCCTCCATGTTGGCCGTCGAAAGCGATTTCGGGTCCACGTCCCCGAACAGGATCAGGTCATACTTGTACAAGTCATCCTTCCGCGCCGGAAAACTCTCCAGATAAGGCGTGCCCTCCCCGCGCGAAATCGACGGGTCGCCCTCGAACAGCACCACCTTCACCTCGATGCGCCGGTCGCGCATGAGCATCGCCTGCAAATAACGATACTCCCAGCGCGGTGCCTGCTCGACGAGCAGGACCTTGATCTTTTTGTCGATGATCCGCAGCCGTTGCGTGCGGGAATTGTTGTCCTTCACCGTCTCGTCCGAGCGCGGTTCGATCGAGGCTTCCATCTCGAAATCCCCGGTGCGCTCCGGCGTGAACTTGAGCGTCACCACCTGCTCGGCGTCCCCGGCAAACCGGATTTCCTCCTCGGCAATCTTCTCCGCCCCCAGCTTCAGCACCAGCCGCGCCGTCTCCCCCGCCAACCCCTGCGAACGCACCCGCACGTTCACCCGCACTTCATCTTTCACGAACGAGACGTCGGGCGCGTAAATCCCCGCGACAATGATGTCCCGCGGCGACGTGATCCCCACGCCGTAAATGTACAGTGGCACGCCTTCCTGCCGCGCCTGCGCCGCCGCCTCCAGCGGCGACTGCCCGCTGTTGCTGGCGCCGTCCGTGACAATCAACACCCCCGCCAGCGGTTGACCCCGCTTCCGCTGCACCACCTCGCGCATCGCGTCGCCCACGGCGGTCAACGGACCCGCCCCATCCAGCCGGTCCACCCATTCAAACGACTTCACCGACGCCTTCTTCCGGCGCTTCTTCGTCTCCGCGGCTTCCTTCCCCTGCTCGCCCTCCGGCACCTCCTGCTTGCCGCGCGGAAGCGCAGTGACGGTCTGCGCAAACGTAAACGGCACCAGATCAAATTCCTGGTCCAGCCGCGGCAATAAATCCAGCCGCTCGTTCCGCAACGCCGACTTCACAATCTCCATCCGCGCCAGATTGTCCAACCCGCCCAAACGTGCCTGCTCGACCGCCTGTCCCAGCCCCTTGGACGGGTCGAGGACATTGCGGGCCAGCGCCACCCGTTTGACGTCGTCGGAATTCACCCGCGGATCCTTGATCTGCATGCTCGCGCTGTTGTCCACCAGCAGGAGCAATGCCCGCCGCACGCTGCCCTCGACCGTGAAGGAGAGCACCGGCCGCAGCAACAGCAGCAACAGCAACGTCAAAAACGCGATCCGCAGCCCCGTCAAAATTCGCCGCCGCACCGGACTCAGGCTCACCGGGCTTTGCTGGTATAACCACCACGCCAACCCGCCCAGCACCACCACCCCGAGCACGAACCACCCAAAGCCCAGGCCGCCATGGAACATCAGCCGCACCGCGGCAATGTCCCCGGCGCTTTCCACGCGGGCTCCGAGCAGTTTGAGGATGAAGTCAGTCATGGAGTTCGTCAGGCCGGATTATCGCTCATTTGGACCGGCTGAACCGTTGCGCCACATACATCTCGCCCGCCGCGCAGGCCAGCACCAGCAGCAGCAGCGGCAGCCAGAACTCCGCCCCCAGCCGGTCCTTCTCAAAGGCTTCGCGCAAGGACAGGTTCGGGCTCCACCGCATCACGTGCGCCACCGCGCCCAGCGCCTTGACATCTTCCTCCGCC
>CAZUUP010000759.1:0-2538 GCA_964623105.1 uncultured Akkermansia sp. | reverse complement strand
GCCGGGGTGTCCTTGAACGGAATCTGTTCGGCGCGCAGCACGGCCTCGGGATTGGGCCGGGTGCCGGCCTGCTGGGCGCGTCCGCCGGCGGCCTCGACGAGCGCGCGGGCCTCGGCGAGTTGCGGATGATGCTGTTCGGCCAGCGCGAGCGCCTGTTCAAGGGTCACGTCCGCCAGCGGGTTGGCGGGGGCGGACAGTCCGGTAATGGTGGTCCCGACAAGGACCAGGACGACAACGATGGTTTTCATAGCGGGATTCCGAGTTTCTTGAGCAGCCAGACTTCAGCGAGGTAGGCGACGAGCATGGCGGCGAGCGCCGTCGCGAGACTCGGGGCGAAGGCGACGCCGCGCTTGAGCAGCACGGGCAGCACGATGAAGAGCACGAGCGAGGGCAGCACGAGCCACAGGATGCTCCACGCGAGGGCGGCCACCTGCGCGGTGTCGTGCGTGTCCCGATAGAGCCACACGAACGCGAGCAGCGAAGTGAGCGGGAGCGAGGCCAGCAGGCCGCCCCAGAATGAGCTGCGCTTGCTGATTTCCGTGACCGCGACGATGATCGCCGCGCTGACCAGAACTTTGATGGCGTATTGCGTCATGGGGTGGTGGGAGCCGGCCGGCCGAAGCGCAGGTAAAGCGAAGGCACGACGACCATGTTCAGGAGCATCGAGGTGAGCAGGCCGCCGAGGATGACGATCGCCATCGGGGTTTGTATTTCATTGCCCGGTTTGCCGCCGCCGAGCGCGAGCGGAATTAGGGCAAGACCGGCAGCGAGCGCGGTCATCAGAATCGGCACGAGCCGCTCCATCGCGCCCCGGAAGACCGCCTCGCGGAAGTCCGTGACGCCCTCCGCCGCGCGCAGATGGCGGATGTGCGAGACGAGCATGATGCCGTTGCGCGTGGCGATGCCGAAGACGGTGATGAAGCCGATGAGCGACGCGACGCTCAACACGCCGCCGCTCACGAACACGCCCGCCACGCCGCCGATGAGCGCGAGCGGGAGGTTCAGCATCACGAGCGCGGCGTCGCGTGTGGAGCCGAAGGCGAGGTGCAGCAGGAAACCAATGCCGATGATGACGCCGATGCTCACGAGCAGCAGCGTCTTGCCGGCTTCCGCCGCGCTTTCGAACTGCCCGCCGAACTCGACGCGGTAGCCGGCAGCCCCGGCGATGACGGGGTTCACGAGCTGCTGGCAGTCGCGCACCACGCTGGTCACATCCCGCCCGGCGACGTTGCATTGCACGACAATCTTGCGCTCGACCTGTTCGCGGAGCACCTGGTTCGGGCCGGTGTCCTTGCGAATCTCCGCGAGCGCGCGCAGCGGCACTTTCGCCCCAGCGGGCGTGTCCACAAGCAGGTCACCGAGCGTGTCGGTGCGCCAGCCGCCGGTGTCGCCCAACCGCACCACGAGGTCGTAGGCGCTCTGCCCTTCGAGGATGCGCGACGCCCTCACGCCTTGCAGGCCTGCCTCCAGCACGCGCGCGACCTCCCTGATGGTGACGCCGTGCCGCGCCAGCGCCGGACGGTCGAACTTCACCGTCAGCACCGGAATCTCCGTCTGTTGCTCGACGGACAAGTCCACGACCCCCGGCACGCCGGCCATTGCGGCACGCGCCTTTTCCGCCAGCGTGCGAAGCTGGTAGAGGTCGCTGCCGTATATCTTCACCGCGATGTTCGCGCGGGTGCCGGAGAGCATGTGGTCAATGCGGTGCGAAATTGGCTGACCGATGGTTATGTTCATGCCCGGCACTTGCGACAGCGCCTCGCGCAAGGCGGAGAGCAACTCCGCTTTGCTGCGCTGTCCCATCTTCAGCGAGACATCGAGTTCGGCTGCTTCAACGCCTTGCGCGTGCTCATCCAGCTCCGCGCGGCCAGTGCGGCGCGCGACCGAGGTGACCTCCGGAAACGCCGGCGAGAGCAGCGTCTGCTCGACGACGCGGCCCAGCGCGTCCGACTCCGTCAGCGACGTGCCCGGCAATGTGACGGCGCTCAAGGTGAGGGAGCCTTCGTTGAACTCGGGCAGGAAGGCGCGGCCGAAGAAAGGCATGGCGGCCAGCGCCGCCGCGAGCAGCGCGAGGGCGGGCAGGGTCACAAACCACGGATGGCCGAGCGCGCCGTTCAGCAGCGGCGTGTAACCGCGCTTGAGCAGGCGCACGAAGGCGGACTCGTGGCCGGTCAGGACCGCGCGCGAGTTGGGCAGCAGCAGCAGGCACAGCACCGGCGTCACCGTGACCGCCACGATGAGCGACGCGAGCAGCGCGACGAGATACGCGACGCCGAGCGGTTGGAGCAGCCGGCCCTCGACCCCATCGAGGAAGAAAATGGGCACGAAGACCAGCGCGATGATGAGCGTTGCGAAGACGATGGAGCTGCGGATTTCCACGCTGGCGCTGAAAACCACGGTCAGTGCGCCGCGCCGTTGCTCCCCCGGCAAAGCGGCGTTTTCTCGCAACCGTCGGAAGACGTTCTCCACGTCAATCACCGCGTCGTCCACCAGCGCGCCGATGGCGATGGCCATGCCGCCGAGCGTCATCGTGTTGAT
>CAZUUP010000758.1:0-2545 GCA_964623105.1 uncultured Akkermansia sp. | reverse complement strand
GGTTTGCGGTGGTGGCGCAGGAGGTGCGGGCGTTGGCGGAGCAGTCGCGGCAGGCAACGATGCAGGTGCGGGGGATTTTGGAGGAGATGCGGCGGGCGGGGGCGGCGGCGGCGGTGGTGACGGAGGAGGGGAGGCGGGCGGCGGTGGAGGCGGCGGAGCAGTCGGCGCGGGCGGGCGGGGTGATCCAGGTGTTGTCGGCGAGTGTGACGGAAGCGGCGCAGGCGGCGGTGCAGATTGCGGCGTCCACGAGCCAGCAGTTGGTGGGGGTGGATCAGGTGGCGGGGGCGATGGGGAGCATCCGGCAGGCGAGTGCGGCCAATGCGGCGAGTGCGGAGCAGGTGGCGGTGGTGGCGCGGCGGTTGGAGGAGGCGGGGAGGGAGTTGCGGGTGTTGATCGGGAATTTTAAATTATGAAAACTGGAGCGAACGTAAAACTAACGGAGCAGTTTGGGCTGGACGCGGCGGAGCGCGCGGAGCGGAAGCATTTTGTGCGGTTGACGGACGAGGATGTGGGCCGGTTGCGGGAGTTGCTGCCGTTGATGGAAGCGAATGTGGACTGGATCGTGGCGCGGTTTTACGAGCATTTGCTGTCGTTTGCGGGTCCGCGGAAGTTTTTTGCGGATGCGGTGGCGGTGGAGCGGGTGAAGGGGATGCAGCGGGAGTATTTGATCGGGTTGTGCCGGGGGGAGTTTGACGAGGCGTATTTTGAGCGGCGGTTGCAGATCGGGGTGGTGCATGAGCGGATCGGGCTGGTGCCGAAGTGGTACATTGGGAGTTACAGTTATTTTCAGGAGCTGATTTTTCCGCTGGTGGCGCGGAAGTTCCGGTTTCAGCCGCAGCGGCTGGTGGGGACGATGCTGGCGTTGATCAAGATCATGAACCTGGATCAGCAGCTGGCGATGGACACGTATATCGGGTCGATGGTGGGGAAGTTGCAGCGGATTGTGGTGGAGGTGCAGGAGGCGGTGACGATTCTGGCGTCGTCGGCGGCGGAGATTTCGGCGTCCACGTCGGAGTTTGCGGCGAGTGCGGCGGAGACGGCGACGTCGGTGGCGGAGGCGACGACGACGGTGGAGGAGGTGCGGCAGACGTCTTCGCTGGCGCATGAGAAGGCGCGGCAGGTGGCGGAGAGTGCGGGGCAGTCGGCGCAGACGGCGCGGGTGGGGCGGCAGGCGACGGAGGATGTGATCGGGGCGATGAAGCGGATCCGGGAGCAGATGAATTCGGTGGCGGGGAGTTTGTTGCGGTTGAGTGAGCAGAGTCAGGCGATTGGGAACATCATTGCGACGGTGGATGATCTGGCGCAGCAGTCGAACATTCTGGCGATCAATGCCTCGATCGAGGCGGCGAAGGCGGGGGAGCAGGGGCGTGGGTTTGCGGTGGTGGCGCAGGAGGTGCGGGCGTTGGCGGAGCAGTCGCGGCAGGCGACGAATCAGGTGCGGGGGATTCTGAATGACATCCAGAAGGCATCGGGGGCGGCGGTGCTGGCGACGGAGCAGGGGTCGCGGGCGGTGGAGGCGGGGGAGCAGCAGTCGGCGCAGGCGGGGGGTGCGATTGAGGCGTTGACGCGGAATGTGACGGAGGCGGCGCAGTCGGCGACGCAGATTGCGGCGTCGAATCATGAGCAGTTGGTGGGGATGGGTCAGGTGGTGGGGGCGATGGAGAGCATTCGTGAGGCGAGCAAGCAGAATCTGGAGAGTGCGAAGCAGTTGGAGACGGCGGCGCGGGGTTTGAGCGAACTGGGGCAGAAGTTGAAGGGGTTGGTGGATCGGTGAGGGGAGCGGGGCGAATGGCGATGAATGCGAATGGCGAAGCTGGTCGGGGGTGGGGTGCCGGGGGGGTGGTTTTCTGCCCGGGGAGTGGGGCTTGGGCTGGCCGGGGGTGGGGTGGGTCGTTGCGGGGTGGTGGATTTGGCGGTGGCGGGGTGTTTGGGGTGGGGTTGGTTTTCCGGGTGAGGGGGCCGGGATGGGTGTGAAGGCTGAAGAGTTGATGCAGGTTTTGCGGGCGGCCTTTCAGGTGGAGGCGGCGGAGCATTTGCAGGCGTTGTCGGCGAATTTGCTGGCGTTGGAGAAGGCGCCCGAGGGGGCGGGGCGGGTGGAGTTGGTGGAGTTGGTGTTTCGTTCGGCGCACAGTTTGAAGGGGGCGGCGCGGGCGGTGAATGAGTTGGGGATCGAGGGGATATGCCAGGGGTTGGAGGATGTTTTTGCGGGGTGGAAGCAGGGGGTGGCGGAGCCGGTGGCGGAGCAGTTTGACGAGTTGCATCGGGCGTTGGACCGGATCAACGGGTTGTTGACGGCGGCGGCGGTGCCGGGGGAAGGGGCGGGTGGTTGGAGTGGCGGGGAGGTGGCGGTGGGGGTCGCGGGGGCGGAGCATGGGGGGGCGGGGGAGGTGCAGGCGGGGGGTGGGGCGGGGGGTGGTGGGCGTGGGGGGGAGGCTGCTGATTGGCGTAGTGAGGGTGATGGGGGGGATGGGTGGGATGATTGGGATGATTGGGATGAGAGGGATGAGAAGGATGAGAAGGATGAGCGGGATGATTGGCCATATTA
>CAZUUP010000757.1:0-2545 GCA_964623105.1 uncultured Akkermansia sp. | reverse complement strand
TCGAGCTGGTTCTCGTAGGCTGCAACTTCAAGTTTGGCTCGAGCGAGTTCGGAAAGCTGCTCTTGTTCTTTGATGCGACGAGCCAGTTCCTTCTGGCGTCGTTGCGCCTCGCGTTGCTCGCGCCGTTCGGCGGCTTCAATTTGGCGGAGGGTCCGGGTCCAAGACATGTTGGCAATTATACTGGACGCCTTGCGGCTTCAAGGCTGTAGTCCGCACAACCTCAAACTGATTGGAAATTACTTTCTGGACGCTCCGCGGTTCAGGAGACCTTGCTTTTGAACCATACTCATCTCTCCTCAGTTTCTGGCTGCGGGCGAGGATGTCAAACACCGTTTCCGGGCTTTCGCTTTGTTTCCGCAATGGCGCGCGTCCGTCGCAGTGGATGGACGGGTGGGTGCCGGGGAATTGCCGCAAAGAACGCAAAGAGACGCAAAATTGAGCGATTGAGGATCGCTGGCGCTGGGCGGACGGGGGTTACGGAGTGGCGCGGAGGAGGGCGCGGGTTTCGTTGGCGAGCTTGAGTTCTTCGGGGAGGAGGGCCTGGTCGGTGGCGAGGGCGAGGTATTCGCGGGCGCGGGGGAGCTGGTTGTCGGCGGCGAGGAGGAGGGCGGCGTAGAGGGCGGGAAGGGGTTTGCCGAGGTCTTTGGGGGGGAGTTTGGCGATGACGCGGAGGCCTTCGAGGGTGCGGCGCTGGCGATGGAGGGAGTAGGCGTAGGCGCAGGCGTAGGCGGGGTTTTGGGCGTCGCGAAGGAGGAGGTCCTGGGCGAGGCGGACGGGTTCTTCGGTCCGAGGATCGACGAGAAGGCCGAGGGAGGCGACGAGGTAGCGGACGCCGGGGTCGGCGGGGTCGGTGCGGTGGAGGGCTTGGGCGGCGGTGTAGAGGCGGGGGGTTTCGCCGTTTTGGACGAGGGCGGCGCGGGCGTTTTCCCACTGGCCGTCGTTGACGAGGAGGGCGGCGCGGCAGGCGACGAGGCCGGGGTCGGTGGTGGCACCGGGGGCGGGGGTTTCGAGGAGGCGGAGGGCTTCGGGGGTTTTGCGCTGGCGATGGAGGGCGAAGGCGTAGGCGGCGAGGGCGGCGGGGTCGGAGGGGTTGCGCTGGTAGGCGGCATGGAGCTGGCGGAACTCGGTGGCGAAGGTTTGGGCGTGGGTGACGAGGGCGCGTTCCTCGGGGAAGAGGAGTTCAGGACGGGCGAGGGCGAGGGCGGCGGCGGCAGGGTCGAGCTGGCCGGCGGCGGCGAGGAGGATGCCGTGGAAGGGTGCGATGGCGGGGTTGCGGAGCTGGGCTTCGGGGAGTTTAGCGAGGAGGTTGAGGGCGTCGGTGGATTTGCCCTGGCGATGGAGGGTGAAGGCGAGGGTGGCGGCGGGAGCGGGGTTGGCGGGATCGAGGTCGTGGAGTTGCTGGGCGAGGGTGAGGCCGTCGGCGAGGCGGGGTTCGAGCTGGGCGGCGAGAGTGGCGGCGAGGAGTTTGACGGCGGGGTCCTGGGGGTCGCGTTGAAAGAGCTGGTCGGCGGCGGCGTGGAGGGCGGCGGTGTCGGGGTTGCGGGCGAGAGTGGCGCGGGCGTTTTCCCACTGGCCGGCGGCGGTGAGCAGGACGGCGTGGCGGAGGGCGGCGGGGGGCGGGAGGTTGGGTTGGGGGCCGAGGCGGGTGAAGAGGGCGAGGGCCTCGGTGGTGCGGTGCTGGCGGTGCAGGGCGTAAGCGTAGTTGGCGGTGTTGACGGGGTTGGCGGGATCTTTGGCGAAGAGGTCGGCGAAGGCGCGGAATTCCTGGGCGAGGGTGAGGGAGCTTTTTACGAGCTGGAGTTCCTCGGGGAGGAGCTGGGCGTTGGTGGCGAGGTTGAGATAGGGGACGGCCTGATCAAAGCGGCCATCGGCGGCGAGGATGGCGCCGTAGTAGGCGGCGATGGAGGGTTTGGCGAGGTTGGTCTGGTTAAGCTGGCCGAGGAGTTCGAGGGCTTGGGCGTTCTTTTGCTGGCGGTGAAGGGAGAAGGCGTAGGTGGAGAGGTAGGAGGTGTTGGTGGGATGCTGGGTGTAGAGTTCCTGGCTGAGGCGATGGGTGAGGCTGGGCTTGAGGTTGAGGAGGAGGTTGACCACAGCGAGGTTGTTTTTGGTGAGGAGGTCGTCGGGGTTGAGGGCGTACATGCGTTCGAGGACGCGCTGGAGGCCGGGGGTGTTGCCGGAGCGGAGGTAGTAATTGTAGAGGACTTTGAGGGCGCCGCCCTGGGCGGTGTTGCCGTTGGCGATGATCCACCAGGCCTCCTCGGACTCGGGACGCCAGCCCCATTTGATGGCGAGGTTGGCCAAGATTTCGACGCGGTCGGGGCGTTGCCGGGCGCGGGCGACGGCGTCCTGCCAGAGGGCTTTGACGCGGGGGTTAAGGGCTTGGGGCTGGCCGTCGTTGAGGGCGTAAGCCTGGTAGGCGATGCGGAGGAAATCGGCTTCTTCCCAGCGGGCGTCGGTGGCGAGTTTTTGGAGGGCGGGCCAGTTTTTGACGGTGGCGAGGGCGTCGGCGATGGCGAGTCCGACGGTGGCGGGGGCGGTGAGGTCG
>CAZUUP010000756.1:0-2547 GCA_964623105.1 uncultured Akkermansia sp. | reverse complement strand
ACAAGTCGGCCAAGCGGCTAAAGCGGTGACAAGTCACCGCACTCCACAGCGGGGCTGCGGGCGCGTCGGCTGTTGGCGTCGTGTTCAATACTCGGCAACACGGGTTGGGCGTATCCGGACCAGGCTTTCTTGACCGCTTTGCGGAAGGTGAGGAAGCGCGTGGGGACGATGCAGCTGTCCAGAAAGAACTGGCCCACCGCGGTGCATGGTTCATTCACGACAGGTCCAATTCCTTTTTGACCTGCGACCAGGGAATCCGTGGTTGTTTGCCATGGGCTTTCTTGGCGCGTTCGATGATCCGGGCGTCTTCGATGTCTTCCACGGTTTCCCGCAGTTCTCGAAGCAGGGTTCGGGCTTGAACGACCTGCTTGTTCAGCAGGGTCCAGTTGCCCTCGGGCTTGGGCCGGGTGAGTGCGGTGTTACTCATAAATATCCTTCCGATCGCCGACATCGTAGATGACCACACACGCGGCCTCCACTTCAAAAAGCACGCGGTAATTGCCGGCGCGCAGGCGGTATTTGTGTTTGAAACTCTTGAGCTTTTTCACATCGCCGGACAGGTCGTTTTGCAAGAGGTCAATTTTCCCACCAATGAGGCGGCGTGCATCCTTGGGCAACGCTCGCAGTTGCCGCAAGGCCACGGGCAGAAACTCGATCTCGTAACGCATCGGTTCAGTATTCCGCGCTTAGGGCACGCACTCGTCCACCAGCATGCTCATGCCGCCGCCTCGCCCAGCAGGGCGGATTCGGAGCGCTCCAAGACGCGGGAGGCCATTACGGGTGTCACTGTCGGGAAGAACTCCAGGAATTCATCGAGCGAGTAATCATCCTCCAAATACTCGAACAGCGTGTTCACCGGGACGCGCGTGCCGGTGAAGACCGGCGTGCCGCCGAGAATCTCCGGGTCCACGGTGATGAGGGCGTTGGCATTCATAACGGGAAATTAGCGTCGTGTGCGAAGGAGCAAAGCTCAGAACTGGTCGTAAATGGCATCCTCGGGGTTGTTCCAGAAATCAAACGAGCTTTCCGCCACGCGCGCCCAAGCGATGTCTTCCGGGGAAATCTCTTCGGGCTGTGGTTGTTCAACCATAAAGCCTCCGTCCCCGGTTCAGGATGGTGTTTTCCAGCGAGGTCTTGAGTTCCTTGACGCGGTCCACTTCCTGCCGGGTTTCCACGAGCACGTCTTTGGGCATGCGGAGACCACGGAGGCAACGATGGGCACGTTGGGAGCGGCGGATGGGCGTTTCATCGCTTTGTGTCACGACGATGAGCAGGTCCACATCGCTGTCGTCGTGGGGTTGGCCCCAGGCATGCGATCCGAAGAGCCAGATTTGCTCCGGTTGAAATTCTGCCACGAGCCGTTGCGTTGCGGTTTGCAGCAAGGTGGCGGCGAGCGTTTTCATGGGTGTGGTCTAGCAGAGGACGTGGGGCTTTGGAAGCTCGGGGCGGGTGCGTTCCCCTTTGGAGTGCGGTGACTTGTCACCGCTTTCCGCAGGCGACTTGTCGCCGTCGAAATTCGGGGCGCGTCCGGTTTTCGACGGGCCGCTGCCGCGCGGCCCTGCTTGGCCGACAAGTCGGCCAAGCGGCTAAAGCGGTGACAAGTCACCGCACTCCACAGCGGGGCCGCGGGCGCGTCGGCTGTTTGCATCGCCTTCATCCCTCAATCCACAAACTGCGTCTCATTGCTCGCCAGCAGGGCCTGGGCGTATTCGGACCACGCCTTCTTGTCGGCCTCGCGGCCGGTGAGGAAGCGGGTGGCCATGGCGAGTTCTTTGGCGGTCGGCGGGCGTTGGAAGAGCAGGGCGTGGGCGCGGGTGACGCGGTTGTTCAATGCGGGGCCGGCTTCTTTTTCGAGGCGCGCGGCGAAGGCGTCGGCTTGGGCGAGGAGGAAGGGGCTGTTCAGCGAGAAGAGCATTTGCAGCGCGGTGGCGGTCTCGGTGCGTGATGCGCTGTGGGCGGCGGGGTCGGGGAAGTCGTGGATCCGCAGCATGGGTTCGAGCTCGTGGCGGTTCACGGTGCCGTAGAGCGTGCGGCGGAGGTTCTTCTCGGACGTGAGCGGCCTGGCGACGCCGCCGGAGCTTCGGTCCAGCGTGCCGGCGGCGGCGAGCGTGGTGTCGCGCCAGGCTTCGAAGTCGAGGCGGCGGCGGGGCATGCGGGCGAAGAATTTGTTCTCGGGGTCGCGCTTCTCGGAATCGGGCGCGAGCGAGCTCTGTTGCCACGCGGCGGAGAGGAGAATTTCGCGGTGGAGCCATTTGATCGACCAACCGTTGGCGACGAAGCGGGCGGTGAGGTCGTTGAGCAAATCCGGGTGCGTGGGCGGATCGCCGAGGACGCCGAACTCGCTCGGGGTGTCCACGATGCCGCGGCCGAAGTGGAGTTTCCACACGCGGTTGACGATGACGCGCGCGGTGAGCGGCGCGGCTTCCTGCACGAGGGCTTGGGCGAGTTCGAGGCGTCCGCTGCCGGTGATGAGGCGGCGCGGTTGGCCGTCTTTCGCGGGGAAGGCGGCGAGGAAGCGGCGGGGGACGACGTCGCCGGTGTTGTTCG
>CAZUUP010000755.1:0-2547 GCA_964623105.1 uncultured Akkermansia sp. | reverse complement strand
AAGATCCCGCCCTTTCCAAAAGAGTCTCTTGGGAAGTAGCTGCAAGGCAGGTTGACATCGTGACACCGATGAAAGTCCGTGCCCTTGTGACGAGCATTTCGCGTGGAGGTTCCGTGGACCCGTGGCAGCCGCTGCGGCTTCGGGAGGGAAGCTGCGCTGGCTGTGGAATCTACCCACCATAGGCTGCGGCTCAGGATAGTCGCGCAGCGCAGCGTCAAAACTTGTCGAACACCGTCGGCGCCAGAATTTACCGGTTCGGGAAACTCCGACCAACAAACAAACATCAAGACCGGCACTTCCCTAGTGCAATCGACGCATGGTTGGGATCATGGATTCGACAAGGCGCTGGTTGTTAGATTCCCAACGCCTTCCTGACTTGGTGTGCGCCGGCGACCATGGATTTGAGCTTTTGTTTTGCCGCCCAGCGGGCGGTCTGACTAAGGCCGCAGTCGGGGGCGAAGACGAGGCGGTCGGCGGGGGCGAAGTCGAGGCAGCGGCGGACGCGGCGGGCGATGTCGTCGGGGGTTTCGAGGTAGTAGCTTTTGACGTCGATGATGCCGACGGCGGCGTCGCAGCGGCGGGCGATATGGGAGATGAGTTCGAGTTCGGCAAATTCGCGGCTGGCCATTTCGACGTGCATTTCGTCGCACTTGAAATCGAGGAAGGCGGGAAACATGGGAGCGAGTTGGCGGGGACCGACGGCGCGGGCTTTGTAGTTGCCGAAGCAGAGGTGGGTGCTGACGCGGGTGCGGCCGGTGACGGTCTCGACGGTGCGGTTGAAGATGTCCACGAAGCGGCGCGGGTCTTCCTTGTGGGCGTAGCAGCTCATGCTGGGTTCATCGACGCTGATTTCGCGGCAGCCGGCGGCGACGAGGGCTTCGAGTTCGCGGCGGACGATCGGAAGGAGGGCTTCGGTCAAGGCCCAGCGGTCGTGGTAGCCGAGGTCGGGGTTGGGGAGGAGGCGGCCGGAGAGGGTGTAGGGGCCGGGCACTGACGCTTTGAGCGTTGGGGAAGAAGGATGAAGTATGAGGGATGAAGTATGAATTGGGGAAGAGGGGGAAGGGGGAAGGGGAGAGTGGGACAGTCGTTGGAGGCGGAGGTAGTCGGGGACGGTGCCGAGGCCGCGGGGGGCGGTGAGGGGGGCGATGACGCGGTGTTTGCCGCGTTGGTCGTGGGCGGGGGGGCCGAAGTGGCGGGGGGAGGCGCTTTCGAGTTCGATGCCGTGGATGAAGCCGTAGAAGGAGAGGTTGAAGTCGAGGCGAGTTTGTTCGCCGTCGGTGACGACGTCGAGGCCGGCGTCGAGTTGATCGCGGAGGGCGATGGTGACGGCGTCGTCGATGAGTTCGGCGCGGTCGGCTTCACCGAATTGGTTGAGGTGGTTACAGGCGAATTCGAGCCAGCCGGGGAAGGGGTAGCTGCCGATGACGGTCGTTCGGAGGGGGTGGTCTTTCATGGGATCTGAGAAATTGGATGAACGGGCGAGTGGGCTTGAGACGACTTGGTGAATTGATGTCAGCGAGGATCGGGCGATCAAGGATGGGTTCCGAGGTTTTCGTAAAGCTTGGCGAGGCGGCGGGCGTGTTCGTCGTAAGCGGATTCGAAGAGGTGGGTGGCTTTTTCGGAGCCGACGAGGGCGCCGGCGGTGAGGACTTTGGGGGGGTGGCCGGCGGCGGTGAGGCGGGCGGCGACCTCGGCCTTGATGGCGTTGACGAGGAGCGCGCCGCCGACGGTGGAACCGGGGGCGACGGGGGTTTCGAGGCCGGGGATGTGGACCATGGCGTCGCCAACGGGTGCGCCGGTGTCGAGGACGAGGTCGGCAAAGTCCTGGAGTTTCTTGCCGGTTGGGTGGCGGCTGTGGCTGGCCTGGCTGTGGGCGGCGGAGACGATGGCGACGACGCGGACGCCGCGCTGGCGGAAGCCGGCGGCCATCTCGATGGGGACGACGTTGCATCCGCTGGAGGAAACGACGAGGGCGGAGTCGCGGGGGGAGAGGTCGAAGTTGCGGAGGATGCGGTCGGCGAGGCCGCTGACGTTTTCGAGGAACATGGCCTGGCGCTGGCCGTTGGCGCCGACGACGAGGTTGTGGAAGCTGAGGGAGAGTTCCACGATGGGGTTGAAGCCGGGGAAGGATCCGTAGCGGGGCCACATTTCCTCGACGAGGATGCGGCTGTGGCCGGAGCCGAAGAGGTGAACCATGCGACCGGCGAGGATGGTCGCGGCGAACCAGTCGGCGGCGCGCTGGAGGTCGGGGAGTTGGTGCTCGACGGTGGTGACGAGGTGGCGGCAGCGGTGGAGATAGTCGGCGGCGGGGGACATGAGAGGGGCAATTAGCGTTTGGCGGTCAGTGGTTGGCGATTGGCGATCAGGGTTTTGAAGTTGGGGGGTGCGTGTCGAAGGCGATGGAGTTGCATGCGGGAGCACAGGTCGTTGGCGTGGGGTTTTTGGCGGCCTGCGGAGAATTTGTCCGCCCGTTCCTTCCTTGATACCGATGGAGCAAGGTTAGACGGGGGAACGAAGTCGTGTTCGGGACGAACACGACGGCACGCG
>CAZUUP010000754.1:0-2550 GCA_964623105.1 uncultured Akkermansia sp. | reverse complement strand
GCTTGCGGGTGACCGGCGTTTCCGCAGAATCCGCGCATGACCACCGCCCGTTCTCTGTGTGCGCTCGCGCTATGCTGCTTGGGTTTGCGATTCTCCGCGGATGCCGCCACGCCGTGGGAGACCATCGCTCCTTACTTCCAGCCGCCATCCGAATTTGCCGGCCAGCTGGGGACCTTCCGGTCGCCACTGCTGTTTGCCGACGGCACCCCGGTGAAGACCGCCGCGGACTGGTCGCGACGGCGCCGCGAGATTCTCGACCAGTGGCACGCATTGATGGGCCCGTGGCCGCCCATCATCGAGAAGCCCACGCTGGAAGTTCTTTCGGAAACGGCCCGCGAAGATTTCCGGCAACGCCGCGTACGGGTGCAGATTGGCGCCCGGCAAAGCGTCGAAGGCTGGCTGCTGCTGCCTGCGGGCAAAGGGCCGTTTCCCGCCGTGTTGATCGGCTTTTATGAACCCGAGACCAGCATCGGCCTCGGGAAGTCGCCGCACCGGGATTTCGGTTTGCAGCTTGTGCGCCGCGGGTTCGTCACGCTGTCCATCGGCACGCCCGGCGGTGACGCGCGGCTGCCCGACCGCGCCGAGGCCGTTTGCCAGCCGCTTTCGCATCTGGCCTACGTTTCCGCCAACTGCTGGCACGCGCTGGCCGGGTTGGCCGAGGTCGATTCCGCGCGCATCGGTGTCACGGGGCATTCCTACGGCGGCAAGTGGGCGATGTTTGCCGCGTGCCTGTTCGACAAGTTCGCCGCCGCCGCGTGGTCCGACGGCGGGATCGTGTTCGACGAATCGCGGTCCAACGTCAACTACTGGGAGCCTTGGTATCTCGGGTTCGAGCGCGAGCGCTCGCGCAAGCCGGGCATCCCGAAGCCCGAGAATCCCCGCACCGGCGCCTACGAAAAGATGCTGGCCACAGGTCGCGACCTCCATGAATTGCACGCCCTGATGGCGCCGCGTCCCTTCCTCGTCTCGGGCGGTTCCGAAGATCCGCCCTCGCGCTGGCTGGCGCTGAATCATTCCGTGGCGGTCAATCAGCTCTTGGGCCAGACCAATCGTGTCGCCATGACCAACCGCAAGGAACACTCGCCCAATCCGGAGTCCAACGCGGTCTTGTGCAGCTTCTTTGAACATTTTCTGCAACCCCGGCGCCCTTGACCGCAAGGGCCCGGCGGCGGGCGCTTGCAGGAAGTCGCAGTCCCGCCGCGGCCCGCTTCACCGCCGGAAAAAAGTCTTTGGCCCGCCCCCGCTTTGCTGTTGAATCGGCTCCCGATCATGAGCGCGACCCACCCACTGACCACCACCGCATTCGAGCTGCCGGGCTACCGCACGATCAAGTCCTTTGGCGTGGTCCGCGGCATCGTGGTCCGGTCGCGGTCGGTGATCGGCAACTTCGGAGCGAGCATCCAGAGCTTGTTCGGCGGCAACATCAGCATCTACACGACGCTCTGCGAGCAGGCGCGGGACGACGCCTTCCGGCAGATGCTCGAGCATGCCGCCGGGCGCGGCGCCAATGCCGTCGTCGGGGTGCGTTACGACGCCACCGACATCGGGCCCGGCATCACCGAGGTCCTGTGCTACGGCACGGCGGTTTTTGTCGAACATGCTCCGGCACTGCCGGCGGCGGGCTGAAGCGGGCGGAAACGCCGGATGCAACCGGGATTGTCAGCGATGGCGGCAGCGGTTTAACTCATCATCTCTTATGGCTGGACATAGCAAATGGGCAAAGCTCAAGCATTTTAAAGGCGCGATTGACGCCAAGCGCGCCAAGGTGTTTTCCAAGCTGTCCAAGGAAATCACCATTGCCGCCAAACTGGGGGGCGGCGACCCCGCCATGAATCCCCGCCTCCGCATGGTGCTGCTCAAATGCCGCAGCGCCAACATGCCCATGGACAACGTGGACCGGGCCATCAAGAAGGGGACCGGCGGTGACGGCGGCGCCAGCTACGAGGATCTCACGTATGAAGTGTATGGTCCCCACGGCGTCGCCATGCTGGTTGAACTGAGCACCGACAACCGCAATCGCACCGCGGCCGAAATCCGCAGCCTGCTCACCAAGAACAACGGCTCGATCGCCACCGCCGGCTCCGTCACCCGCCTGTTCCAGCGCAAGGGCGAGTTCTTCGTCGCCCGTGACGCCGCGCGGGAGGACGCCCTCATGGAGATCGCCCTCGAGGCGGGCGCCGAGGATTTCAAGGCCGAGCCGGAAGGCTACGAGATCATCACCGAGCCGGCCGCCTTCGACACGGTGAACAAGCAACTCGAGGCCAAGGGCATCAAGTGCGAGGTCGCGCATGTCACCTATCTGCCCGTCGTCCGGGTGCCGCTGGCCGAGCCAGCCGCCAGCGCGGCGGTCACCCGGCTGATCGATGCCCTCGAGGACAACGACGACGTGAAGGAAGTTTATACGAATGCCGAGTTCTCCGAGTGAAGCCGGGGAAGGCGGTTCCCAGCGAACCCGTGAAACTCCCGTGGTGACGCGGCGCCCGTTGGCACCGGATCCGGCGGTGGCGCGACGGTCCGAGGAGCGGTTTGTCCAGTGAGCAGCGAATCCCC
>CAZUUP010000753.1:0-2550 GCA_964623105.1 uncultured Akkermansia sp. | reverse complement strand
AATTTGACCCGCCAGACCCCGGAAATTGATCCGGCCATGAAATATCCGGGTTAGAGGGCGTTGAGGCCGTTGAAGTAGCCGCCCCAGAAGCCGACGATGGTGACGGCGATCTTGGCCATGATGGCGAAGTAGATGAGGAGGGGGAACCACTTGGCGAGGGTACGGAGTTTGCGGAAGCCTTCTTCCTGGTAGTGTTCGTGGAGGCGTTTGAGGGAGTCGTCGAGTTGGCCGCTGATTTCGCCGCTGTGGTAGAGGTTGGTGAAAAGGTCGGGGAAGAGGTGGGTGTTGGCGGCGAGTTCGGCGGGGGTCTTTTGTTCGTTTTCGAGGATGGGTCGCCATTTGGAAACTTCGCGGCGGATGGCGGGGGAACCGCTGCCGGCGGCGGCGAGTTCCCAGGCGTTGATGACGAGGACGCCGGCGTTGAGGAGGGCTTCGAGGGCGGCGGCGAGGCGGGAGAGGGCGAGGGCCTGGCGGGCTTTGCCGAGGACGGGAAGGTAGCGGCAAACGGCTTCGATGAAGGCGCGCCAGGTTTCGCCGTGTTTTCCCTGACCGGCGAAGATGAGCAACGCAGCAATGGCGTAAAGGGGAAGGAGGGTGCCGAAGGTGGTGAGCAGGTAGGCGCTGAGATCGCCGGTGCGAAAGAGTTCGGGAATGGGAACGATGAAAACGCCGGCGTGAAGGACGAGGAGCGGGTAGGCGAGTTCGCTGATCATGGTGCGAACGAGGGCGGCGCGTTCGCGGTAGTACTCGGCGAGGATACGGAGGCTGGAGTCGATGCGGCCGCTGCGTTCGCCGGCTTCAATGAGGGCGATGTCGAAGTCGGGGAGCCAGGATTTTTCGGTGCGGAGGGCTTCGGCGAAGCTGAGACCGGAGTCCAGGCGCTCGACGAGGCGGGCGAGGTAGGGGCGGAAGGAGCGGGAGGGCGGGGCGCGGTGAAGAGTTGCGAGGGCCTTGCGGACGGGGATGCCGGAGGCGGCGAAGGTGGCGATCTGCTGATAGAGTTCGGCGCGCAGGTTGAGCTGTCCGGGCGTGGGGAGTGCCGGCATGGCTCAACCTGCGGCGGGGCGGCTCAGGCCGCGGCTTTGTCGAGGCTGGCGCGGAGGGCGCTCTTGGATTTGGCACCGACCATTTGCTCGATGACCTGGCCGCCTTTGAAGACGAGCAGGGTGGGAATCGACTGGATGCGGAACTGGGCGGCGAGGGCGTTTTGGTCGTCGATGTTGACCTTGCCAATCTTGACCTTGCCGGAATATTCGCCAGCGAGTTCGTCGAGGACGGGTCCGATCATTTTGCAGGGGCCGCACCATTCGGCCCAGAAGTCCACGAGGACGGGAGATTTGCTTTGGAGGACTTCGGCGCTGAAATTTTCCTGAGTGAGAGTGACGATGTTTGCTGCTGCCATAAGTGATTGAGTTGAGTGGTTGCGAAAAGGGAGGGCTGGCCGGCGATGCTATTTCGTCATGCTCGAGTTGAGCATGATGAGTTGCACGGCAAGGGCGCCGATCATGAGCATGGCGATGACGGCGAGAACCAGATCGAGAACGCCGGCTTTGGCTTTGCCGGAGGAGGCTTCCTTGGGTGCGGCCGGGGTTTCGGGCTTTTTGGCGGGAACAACGGCTTTGGCGGCGGGAGCGGCTGCAGGCGCAGCGGCGGGGGCGGCGGCTTTGGCCGGGGCAGCGGCTGCGGGGGCTGCGGGGGCCGTTGGAGCGCCTTGGGCGGGCTTGGCGGGGGCAGCCGGGGCTCCGGTGCCTGCAGGTTTGGAAGTGGGGACCGATGGCTTGGGTGGGGCGGCAGGCTTGGCGGGGGCCGCACCAGCAGGGGCGCCGGCGGCGGAGGCGGGGACTTTGACGGTGGCGTCAGCTCCGGGGCTGGGGACGATGATGTTCAGGTTCTTGGCGTCTTTGCCAAGGTTCTGGGTGGGGACGGAAATTTTCTGGGTCTGGCCGGCGGCGGGGGCGGCGGGAGCAGCACCAGCAGGAGCGCCGCCGGCGGGCGGGGTCGGGACGGTGAGCTTGATTTTCTGGGTCTGACCGGCGGCCATGGCGGTGGCCGGTTTTGGGGCAGGGGGTGCCGACGGCGCTGGGGTGGCGGCAGCGGCGGCCGGGGCCGGGGGTTTCGGAGCAGGCGGTGGGGGCGGGGGAGCGGCACCGGGCATCGCGCCGGGTTTGACGCTGACGGGCCCCGAGGGGGGCTTGGTGGTGGGGAGAGTGAGGCGGACGGTTTCCTTCGAGCCCGGTTTGGGCGGAAGGTTCATGGGCTGGGAAGGCGGCTTGTTGCCGGGGCGCGGCGGAAGGGCGATCTTCTGGGTTTCCTTGGCGGCGCCGGGACGCGGGGGCAGGCTGATGCGAACGGTCTCTTTTTTCGGCTGGACCTTGCCGGCTTCGATGGGTGCCGGCGGTAGCGAGGTGGTCTGGGCGTTCTCGTTGTCAGCCATAAGTTTCTGGAGGGACGCTAGGTTTAGCGGGAGAGGGTGTCAAACCGAATCAGGGTTGTGGGACTGGTGTGCGGCGAGGGTCAGGGTTGGATTTTTGGGGGCTCGGCGTAGAGGGC
>CAZUUP010000752.1:0-2555 GCA_964623105.1 uncultured Akkermansia sp. | reverse complement strand
GGCCGCGACGAAGTGAACGGGCAGTTTTCCAGCGAACGGCGGGAAGGTGCGGACCCGCAAATGACACCTCAGGTGCTGGTCGCATCTGATTCGCGGTGCAATACCGGGGGGCACATGCCCAGCGGTGAGCGGATGGCGGGTCAGCTCAGGATTTCTTTGACGACTTTGCCGTGGACGTCGGTGAGGCGGTAGTCGCGGCCTTGGAAGCGGAAGGTGAGGCGTTCGTGGTCGAAGCCCAGGAGGTGCATGATGGTGGCCTGGAGGTCGTGGATGTGGACGGGGTTCTCGGCGATGCCGAAGCCGAGTTCGTCGGTTTCGCCGTAGTTGATACCGCCTTTGACGCCGCCACCCATGAGGACGCTGCAGAAGCAATCGGGGTAGTGGTCGCGGCCGAGGACGCTGCCGCCGGCGGTGCGGCCTTCGCGGAAGGGGGTGCGGCCGAATTCGCCGCTCCAGACGATGAGGGTGCTGTCGAGGAGACCGCGTTGCTTGAGGTCGCGAACGAGGGCGGCGATGGGTTTGTCCATCGTGGCGCATTTTTTGGTGAGGCCGTCGCGGATGTCTTCGCCGGGACCGGTGCCGTGGAAGTCCCAGCCCCAGTCGAAGAGCTGGATGAAGCGGACGCCCTGTTCGGCGAGGCGGCGGGCGAGGAGGCAGTTGTTGGCGAAGCTGGCACCGCCGGGGGTGGCGCCGTAGTCGGCGATGGTGGCGGGGGTTTCGCGGGAGATGTCCATGACCTCGGGCACGGAGGATTGCATGCGGAAGGCCAGTTCGTATTGCTGGATGCGGGTGAGGGTCTCGGGGTTGCCGAGTTCGTTGACCTGCAATTCGTTGAGGTCGCGCAGGGCGTCGAGGGTGGTGCGGCGGAGGTCGCGGCTCATGCCGGGGGGATTGCTGACGTAGAGGACGGGGTCGCCCTTGGAGCGGCATTGGACGCCCTGAAAGACGGAGGGGAGGAAGCCGCTGCCCCAGTTGCTTTGTCCGCCGCTGGGGGCGACGCCGCTGGAGATGAGGACGACGAAGCCGGGGAGGTTTTCGTTTTCGGTGCCGAGGCCGTAGGTGACCCAGGAGCCCATGGAGGTGCGGCCCTGGCGGCCGGAGCCGGTGAAGAGGAGGAGTTCGGCGGGGGCGTGGTTGAACTCATCGGTCTTCATCGAGCGGATGACGCACATTTCGTCGGCGATCTTGTGGAAGTTCGGCACGGCGTCGGACATCCAGATGCCGCCCTTGCCGTGCTGGGTGAACTGGCGTTTGGTGCCGAGCAGCTTGGGCACGCCGGTGGTGAAGGCGAAGCGGCGGCCCTTGAGGAATTTGTCGGGGCAGACCTCGCCGTCGTGTTTCACCAGCTCGGGCTTGTAGTCGAAGAGGTCAAGGTGCGGGGGCGCGCCGGACATGTGCAGGTAGATGACGCGCTTGATCTTGGTCGCAAAATGAGGTTTGCGCGGGGCGAGAGGATTGAGCGGGACAGCAGGGGCGGCGGCAGATTTTTCGCCAAGGAAGGAGGCGAGGGCAAGGGAGCCCAGGCTGAGTTGACCCGCGGAACGGAGGAAGGTGCGGCGGGTCTGATGGCGCAGGGATTCGTGGAGCAGGGGGTTCATGGTTGAAATTGGATTGAGCGAGTTGCTGGTTTCATGGGAACAGGATGCGCGGGAAAGCGGCTTTCGTCAAAATGGGAATTTATCAAGAACGGGGCGGTTTGGGGGTAACGCTTGGGGCTGGGGGTGATTGGGATTTAAATTTGAAAGCGCCGGACGTGGGGTAGGGGTGAAAAAAAGACCGCCGCCCGGCATGGGCGGCGGGTGGGGGGAAGAAGCACTTGTTGTTCAGACGCCGGTGGGCGCGAGGTCGGTCAGGAGCGGGGGCGGGGGACCGGCGGCGGGTTTGGTGCCGAGGGCGCGGCGGCGGCAGGTGGTGAAGATGAGGAGGTTGCAGAAGTGCATGGCGCCGAGGACGAGCATGACGAGCCCGAGCTTGGTGCTGAGGGTTTCGATGGCTTCCTGCGGATCGGCGGCGGCGACGCCGAAACGGAGGGCCAGGGACACGAAGCCGATGTTGATGAGGTAGAAACCGACGAGGAGGAGGTGATTGATGGAGTCGGCGAGGCCGGTGTTGCCGTGGAAGCAGTCCACGAGGAAGATGCGGCCATTGCGGTGCAGGGTGCGGGACACCCAGACGGTGAGTGCAATGCTGATGGCGAGGTAGAGCAGGTGGGTCCAGACGATCAGTGTCATAAGGGGCCTTTCGTTTTGCGTGGCAGTAATTTCTGTCACGGCAGAAATATCGGAAATATACGGTGGGTTGGCAAGAGGAAAGTGATGGGGTGGCGGCGGGTGGCGGGGAGGGATCGGGAGGGGATGGAAAGCTTGCGGGTTGGTTTGGCAGGGAATTGGGGCAGGGGAAAAGGGTGCGGGGACGGGTATTGTGTCGTTGGGGTTGGGGGTGGGCCGGTTGGAGGGGTTGTCCGCACGGTGACAGCGGCGGCTACGGGGTTGGGGGGGAATAGGTCCAGACCCAGTCGCCGGCTTTGGGGTCGGCGCGGGGTGGTTTGTCGGTGG
>CAZUUP010000751.1:0-2561 GCA_964623105.1 uncultured Akkermansia sp. | reverse complement strand
CCGCACCGGCCACCTGGGACCTCCCCACCGCCGCCCGCGTCCAGACCCGCTGGGTTGAATTCGAACCCGTCCCCGTCCGCTGATCCGCACGCCGGCAAAAAAACCGAAACCCGCTCCAAACGATTGCCCCGTGCGAACACCTCGTCCGGGCCAAACGTAACGCCCTGGGACTGGGAAATCTGGTCCACCGCTCTCATGCCGGTTCCTCCACGGCTTTCGTCGCCGGGGCGCAAGGCTGGGCGGCCTCGCCAGCCGGTGCGTTGGGCAATCCGAAGATCTCCCGCAGCCGCTGCTGCTTCTGCTCATGCGTAAGGCTGGTGGTCCCGCACACCCGCTCCTTGACTTCGGGGTCTTGCAGCATCGCCTCCACTTTCTCGCGTATCCGCTTTTCGGCCTGCTCCCGTTCCAGTTCCAGCCGCTCGCGTTCGATCCGCAGCCGCTCCGCGCTATGGTCCCCCTTGCGCAGTTCCACGATGTCTCCGCACATGTCCCGCAATAACCGCCAACCTTCCTCGCCCTCCGACTCGGCCACCCGCCGGGTCGCCACCGCAAATCGCCCCGCCAGCCAGAGCGCGAGCGTATCGGTGAGACCCGGACGCCCTTCCGCCTGCCACGCCGCCGCGTCTTCGCCCAGGCGCAGGGCTATCTCGCGCGCCTCCTGCTGCGCCACCCAGTCTCGGAATCCCCCCTGCTTCCATTCGGAGAGATTCTGTTCGCGCACCGGTTTGCCGGCGAATTCCGCCGCCATCACCGCCCGCACTTCCGGTTGGCGGTTCAGCCATGCCACCAGGCGTTTGCCCGGTTCCCCGTTTTGCAGGCGGCAATTCAATTCCTCCCGGACCGCGCGCGGCAGCCGGGCGATTTTTCCGTTTCGGTTCGTGCTCATAGGTCGGATTTGGTCGGATTTGGTCGGATTTGGTCGGATTTAGTCGGATTTAGTCGGATGTGTTCGAGTTTTGCGGGGTTGCTCGGGGGGACTGCTGGGGTGCGGGCGCAAGTACCGGGTGAGTCCCGACACCGCGGCGGCTCTGACCTCCGAAGGTTCGTCGGCATACGCCGCCAACGAACCTTCGCGCCACCGCCTCTCTGCCAGCACCACCTCCCCCGGCCGGTTCAATTCCGGGCCTTCCGGGCAGAGCCACCGCACCAGCCTCGGCACCTCCCGCCCCGCCCCGTCGGCGGGACCGTTCCGCTGGCCGCTCGTTGTGGTGCCAGCCAATCAGTAGATCCCCTTCAGGTAGGTGCGGTAATACCCGCCGGGCGACCACGCATTGACCAGGCCCCGGTAGTGCCGTTCCGGAACACCACGCATCGTTAAGGTGCGCCCGCCCTTGAGATAAAGGATCATCGTGCCGGCGTCGTAATCGACGCCGATGATCCAGGATGAGTTGAGAATTTTCATACGCCTCCTTCTTACCAAACGCGTTTTCCGAAACTAACACACACCTGATAACAAATTGGTTACGATAAAAGTGGCACCGGAAATAGTTTTTAAACGGCCTGCAACCCCCCTGCCGCCACCCTGCAAGGCTCCGCCGCCCCTTACCGGCCCATTTTCGCCATTTTCCGTGTCAAGCGGTTTTTTCGCTCTTTGTGCCGCCAGTGGCAGATTTTTGGCCGGCGCGGCGTGGGATACCACGCCACCAGTTCCTCATTGGCCAGCATCCGCATCACCGTCGTCACGGACACACCCGCACGCGCCGCAAACTCCGCCGGCGAATACTCCTCGCCTTCCGCAAGTTGGCTTTCCGCCGCCCGGCACCGCGCCTCCGCCGGGCGTGGACGCCGCCGCGGAGCTACCTGAATGCGCGAATCGTTTCCCCGCTCCAGCGCGTCGAGAAATGCCCGGACACTCCGTGCCAATATCCCGGACCGGTGATGCTCGGACGGCGGCACATGCGGCACCAGCAAACCCTGCCCCATCCACTTCCGCAGCAAAGCCCGGCTGATCCCCAGCAACCGCGCCACCGTCGCCGTCGGCCACACCTTCCGCTCCCGTTGCCGCAACCGGTCTTCAATCCGCCGCTTCCGCTCAAGTATCCCCCGCGCCGCCGCCGAACTGACCAACAGCCGCCGGAGGGCCCACTCTCGTTTGTCTTTCGCCGATTGTCTCAACCCGTCCGAGTCTGCCCAACCCCTGCCTCGGCGGAAACCTCGTTCTTCACTTCACACGCTCTTCGAATGGTTCGCCTGACGCTAGGGCGTTTGCCTGAATTATGTAGCGTTGCTGGCGACTGTCGCCCCTCACCCCGTCCCTCTCCCCATCGGATGGGGAGAGGGTGGCCGAAGGCCGGGTGAGGGGTTGGTGGGCGTTCTCATCGCTATGACATTCATGGAAACGCGCTAGGCCAGGCTGCGCTGCCAGACCATGCGGTAAGGCGCGCCTGTCCTCAGCGCGCCGCGGCCCCGGTGTTGCCACCAACAGCGCGCGGCGGACAGCCGCGCCCCGCCACTCACCCGCCTCGCCCGTTTTCAATCACAACCCAAGTCCACCCACCGCGCCGGGCGGTGCATCCCGAAGTTGTTGGTGAAGGGCAAGGCCGGGCGAGGGGCAGAGGCAC
>CAZUUP010000750.1:0-2562 GCA_964623105.1 uncultured Akkermansia sp. | reverse complement strand
CGCCAGACTGGACAACCCGCCCCAATTCCTGCCTCACTCTCTCGAACATGCTAACCCCTCTCCTCAACCCGCACTGCCAGCTCGGGGAAAACCCGCTCTGGAACGGCGACAACGGCTGCCTCTACTGGACCGACATCACGGGCGGCACCATCCATCGCCTGAACCTCGCCACCCATGCCCACGACATCCTCTATCGCGGCGTCACCGTCGGCGGCTTCACCTTCCAGGCCGATGGCACGCTGCTCCTGTTCCGCGTGAACGACCTCGCCGTGCTCCACCCCGACGGACGCGTCGAGACTCTCCGCGAGTTTGCGGACGAAGGCACCGAGCGGTTCAACGACGTGATCGCCGACCCCGCCGGTCGCGTCTTTGCCGGAACCATCGGCCGCACCCCGACCAGCGGCGGCCTCTTTCGCGTGGAGCACGACGGCAATCTGACCCTTCTCTTTCGCGGCACCGGATGCTCCAACGGCATGGGCTTCTCCCCCGACCTCAAAACCTTCTACTGGACCTGCTCAACCCGCCGCCGCATCTACGCCTACGATTACCACCCGACGACCGGCAACCTCACCGCCGAACGCCTTTTCTATCAAGCAAACGACGCCGAGGGCATCCCCGACGGGCTCACCGTGGACTCACAAGGTCACGTCTGGTCCGCCCGTTGGGATGGTTACGCAGTGGTCCATCACGGACCGGACGGACACGTGATCGAGAGCTTCCCCTTCGCCGTCGCCAAGGTGACCTCCCTCTGCTTTGGCGGTCCCAACCTCGACACGTTTCTGGTCACCACCGCCGGCGGGAAACCAGGCGGCAACAGCGCCGACGGATCAATCTACCAATGGCAGGCCGGAACCCGCGGCCCCGCCGAATTCCGCTCGCGCATCGACCAGTCGCCCCGCTGAGCCCAAACCCCGGCCGGACCTTCTCGCCCCGAATCAGCCCACAATTCGAGCGGACGAATTGTGAAGTGGGCCGTAACTACGCAAGCGCCCGGTCCCAGACGGTCCTTCCCTCGAAGCAAACCGCGGGACCCGGCATTTTCCAGGGCATTTCGACGGCTGGACTCCAGTACTCGGCCACGAAACAAGCCTCGCAGTTTCCGACCGCAGCCCGCCCGCTGCGGACGCTATTTCCCCTTTGCGTCGCGAATCAATTTTTCGAGCCGCCGGCCGTATTCCACAAAATTCTCCCGCGTGGCATCATCCGAAACCGGCTTGCCCGACGTGTCGTGGAACACCACCACCATGTGCGGCTCAATGCTGATTCCAGCATCGTAACCACGCGCGAAAGCGTCCTTGAGAATGTCCACCACCCGCCCTTCCCCTTCTCCCGGCCAGTTGTAGTCCGCGTCATTCTTCGCCGGATTCCAGGTGGCGTCCTTGACGTGGATGTGCGCCGTGTGATCGCGCACGTGCGTCCAGAACTCCCACGGATCCTGCCGTTTCCACGGCTTGGATCCGCTGCGGTCGGGATTGAAAATCGGATTGGCAGTGTCGAACACCCACTTGAGGCCCGGCGCCTTGTCGAGAATTTCCAGCGCATGCTTCCAGCTCATGCCACCGTAGTTCATGCAGTTCTCATGCACCGGCTGCAGCCCGGCATCCAGAAACATCCGGGTGACTTCCCGCACCCGGGCAAATACCGGGGCCGGAATCGACACGTCCTCGTCCTTCGGCTTGAAGCTCATGATCCGCACAAAACGCGTGCCCAGCTTCTGCATCCGCGGAATCGCGCGCCGCACCTCCGCCACAGTCACATCATAAGGCGTCTCGACGGTCTTGGCCCAGTTCATGATCGTCGAGCCAAAGCAGTAAACGCTCAACCCGTGCTCCGCCAGCTTCGCCGCCGCCAGATCAAACGCCGCATCCGGAATGTCATGAAAGTTGCCCTTGGAATACCCCGGCACCTCCACCCCGCGCATCTCGATGTGCTTCCATCCGAGTTCCCGGGCCGCCTGTATCTGCGAGTCGAGCTTGCCGCCCGCCTCGTCACCTATTCCCATGAGTTGCATAAGTCAGTTCCCGTCCGTTCACCCGCTTACTCGCGCTCCACGCCGCTGTTCCAGATTTTGTGAACCTCCTCCACCGGCGGCACCTTCAACGGCCGCACGATGCGGAACCCGAGGAACTGCGCATCCGTCAGATACCAGATGCTCTTGGGCAGCTGCGGATCCTGCTGTTTCCACGACTTGTCCGAGCCCCGGCGCGCGCTGCTCCGCAGCTTGTCCGGATCATCGTCCCACGAACCGCCCCGGGCGACGTGCGGATAGGGCTTGGTGCCCCGGTTCCACGGATTGTCGAGCACCGCGTCGGTGAACTTCTCGTAATTCGGCTCGTACCCGTCGAGGCACCATTCGGCGACGTTGCCATGCATGTCGTACAATCCCCATGCATTCGGCTTTTTCCTCCCCACCTTCTGGTACTTGAAATCGCTGTTCTTCTCAAACCACGCATGCTCCTTGAGCAGCGCGGGATCATCACCGAATGAGTACGCCGTCGTCGAACCCGCCCGGCACGCATATTCCCACTCGGCCTCGGTCGGCAGCCGGTAATACTCGCCCGT
>CAZUUP010000749.1:0-2564 GCA_964623105.1 uncultured Akkermansia sp. | reverse complement strand
CGCCGACCCCGGC
This sequence comes from uncultured Akkermansia sp., assembly GCA_964623105.1. Classification (GTDB taxonomy): domain Bacteria; phylum Verrucomicrobiota; class Verrucomicrobiia; order Limisphaerales; family BJHT01; genus BJHT01. The sequence goes on along the minus strand of CAZUUP010000749.1, from coordinate 2,551 downwards.
AAAACCGTCCGCCCCGTGACCCCAAATCCCGCCATTGGTTTCCCCGTCTTCGGATCCAGCGCATAAAGAAACTTCCCCGCGCAGAAAAACAGCCGCTCCCCCGCGCCCTCCCGTCCCGCCCACCAGACCAAACCCCGATACGCCGGACGACCCTCCGGCTTGAACCGCCACCGTTCCACCCCGGTCGCCGCATCCACCGCCACCACATGATTTCCCGACGTCGGCGCATACATTGTCCCGCCCACGATCACCGGATTGCACTGGATGTTCCCCGCCCCGTCCCCCGAGCGATACGTCCACGCCAGACGGAGGTTCTGCACGTTGCTCCGGTTGATCTCCGTCAACGCGGAATAACGTGCAGAACCGCCGTCGCCCAGCGAACGCGTCCAAGTGGCAAACGTCTCGCGCCGCGGAAATCCATTGTGCGGCGTCAACTCCTCCGCCCTCGCCGCCGGCACCACCTGATACAGCGGCAACTTCGCCCGCGCCGTCGCATCCTCCACCGCCCAGTAATCCACTCCCCGCCCAGCCCCAACCCCCGCCGACTCTTTCACCACCGCCGCCGGCAGATCATCGAAATCCCACAGCCCCACCGTCCGTTCGTCCCGCTTCAACGGCCCCTCCGCCACGCCATCGACCACCCGCACCCCGCGCGTCAACCGCACGTCATCGATGATTCCATCCAGAGCGATGCCCCCCTCCACCAGTCTCCCCAACGCCACCCCCCCCGCCTGCGCCCTCCCTTTCCACGCCCCCCCCCGCGCGTCCTGCGCCCGCTTCCCCTCCACATACAGCCGCCCCCCACGCATCAATGTCACCGCCACCAGCGCGTGCCATTGCCCATCCGCCACGTCCACCGCCGTTTTGAACTCCCCGCCCCTCCCCGGCAGATACACGCTGAAAAAACCGCTCTTCGCATACGTGTACAACTCCCAATGCTCCGCCGACGCCTTCGGATCACAGGCCACCAGGATGTTGAATCCCTGCTTCGACCGCACCTTGGCCCGGCATTCCACCGTGATCGGCAACGCCCGATACTCCGCCTTGCCCTCCACCACCATCCCGCCCGCCAACGCGCTCCCAAACGCCTTCCCCATTGACGGCACCCCGCCGACGGCGGACGCGCGCGGCACCGACGCCTCCCCCGCACGGGGCGCATTGTGCGTCCGAAACTTCGGCTTCGGCCCCGCCGGCTTCCCCGCCAGTTGCGGCAACAGCCAGTCCAGCCCGTCCAAGTTGTCCTGCAACCGCTGCTCCACATCATCATTCGTGTGCCCGATAATCCCGATCGGGCCGCGATAACCGGAATCCCGGATGATCCCCAGCAGCTTCAAATCCAGTTCGCCAGCTCCCAACGGCAGAATCTTCTGCCCGCGCTTGTCCCCCTCCCGCACCATCCCGTTCAGGTTCAGGCAGTGCAAATACGGCTTCATTGCCGCCAGCGCCGTCGCGAATCGATCCACGTGATCGTGTCCGTGATGCAGATTGTAAACCACCCCCACATGCGCCGCCCCATGCTGCTCGCGCAACAACTTCGCCACCGCCACCATGTTCTCCGGTTCCCCCGCCCAACCACCGTGGTTATACAACGTCAACTGGCACCCCGCCTTCCGCGTCCGCTCCACCACCGGCAACAGGTTCGTCGCCGCCAATCGCACCCGCTCTTCGTTCGTGGCCGCCGCCGGCGATCCCATCATTACCCAGATTTGTGGGTGCAACTGATGCTTCGCAAACAACCGGTACGCCTCCTCGTGCTGCGACCAGAACGCAAAATATTCCAGCCGCCGCTTCCGATACTGGAGTACCTCCTCCTCAAAAGTCGGCACATGCTCCGCCCGCCAGTCATACGCCACCTTCGTGAACCCCAACCGCGCCACCATCTCCGCCCGCTCCGCCGGACCGCGCTTCTTCGCATCAAACGGCACGATGCACCACGCCACCAGATTGGTCCGCCCGAACAAGTCATACTCCGCCGCCCGCACCGCCCCCGTCACCCCGCTCGCCAACAAAATCATCAACCATCCCAGCGCCCCCTTTCCCCCACGCCGCCATCGCTCAATCCGGGTTTCCCACCCTCCCGAAAAAAACGCTGACCATTCATCAACCGTCGCCAGCCTGCCTAATTGATTCTGTTTCATGGTTCCCCAACCGTAGCCGCAACCCCGTCCCTGAAACCAACAAGAAAATCCCACCCCTCGCTCAACACCGTCTTTGGAGTGCAGCGACTCGTCACTGCTTTTGCGCCGGCAACCTGTCGCCCTCGCACACCCCCACCGCCCAAATCCCCACGCCTGCCACACCCCGCAGCATGAGCTGTGAAACCCTCATCCGTGACAATCCGGTTGAAACGGAACCGAAAACCACCGAGACACGATGAACCCAGAGAAAACCGGCGGCTGTGGCCAATGCCAGAAAGTCATCAATCAGTGAACGTCGTTCTCCCGCCGAATTCCTAGTTTTCTCTCTGGTCATCGTGTCTCTTTGCTCCTCTCTGCGTCTGCAACTGATTGGAACGCCTCGATGCTTCCAAGCTTCCCCCGACTTCACCCCT
>CAZUUP010000748.1:0-2567 GCA_964623105.1 uncultured Akkermansia sp. | reverse complement strand
GCCGCGGTCGATCCCGCGCGCCACCCCGACGAGACGCGCCAGCTCATCCAGGTGCCGCCCGGCTTCGAGGTCCGCCTGTTCGCCAGCGAACCCGAGGTCGTAAATCCCGTCGCCATGACCTGGGACGAGCGCGGCCGCCTCTGGGTCCTCGAACTCTACGAATACCCCCGCGGCGCCAAGCCCGGCACCAAGGGCCGCGACCGCATCAAAATCCTCGAAGACACCGACGGCGACGGCATCGCCGACAAAGTCACCGTCTTCGCCGACGGCTTCGATCTCGCCACCGGCCTCGCGCTCGGCAACGGCGGCGTCTATCTCGGGGCCGCGCCGAATTTCTATTTCCTCGAAGACACCAACGCCGTGGCCAACGGCGGCGTGCTCACCAAGGCGAACAAAAGCACCGTCCTCAAAACCGGCTTCGGCCTTGAAGACCGCCACGAACTCCTCAACGGCTTCGCGTGGGGCCCCGACGGCTGGCTCTACATGACCCACGGCGTCTTCACGCACTCGAAGGTCAAGGACCCGAACAACCCCGACGACCCCGGCGTGAAGGTCGATGCCGCGCTCGCCCGCTTCCATCCGCGCACGAAAAAATTCGAGGTCTTCGCCGACGGCACGAGCAATCCGTGGGGCGTCGATTGGAACGAGCGCGGCGACGCCTTTGTCAGCGCGTGCGTCATCCAGCATCTCTTTCACATGGCGCCCGGCGGCCTCTACAACCGTCAGGGCGGCACCTGGCCCAACCCTTACGGCTACGTGCAGGACCTGCCCACCAAGGGCCTCCCCGCCGTCGTGGACTGGCGGCACTACCGCGCCGCGCACGCCGGCATCTGCATCTATCAAGGCGACCAGTTCCCGCCCGAATGGCGCGGCCTCGTCTTCCTCGGCAACATCCATCAAAACGCGCTCAACTGCGACCGCCTCACGCCCCTCGGCGCGACCTACACGGCGCAGAAGGAAACCAAGCTCCTCGGCGCCGATCAGGGCATCCGGGCCGTGGGCGCGGGGAATTTCCTCGTCAGCAAAGACCAGTGGTTCCGCCCCCTCAGCGTGCAGACCGGCCCCGACGGCGCGCTCTGGATTGCCGACTGGTACGACAAATATCCCTGCTACCAAAACGCCCAGGCCGACCCCGAAGGCGTGGACCGCGAGCATGGCCGCATCTGGCGCGTCGTGTGGGTGGGCAATGAGAAGGGGAAAAAGGTGGCGAGCCGGCCGGAGGTGACGATGGATTTGGCAAGACTATCTAGCTTCGACCTGTATCGTTTAAACCTAGAAACTAGAAACTCGTGGACACGCCGACAAGTTCAGCGATTGATGACCGAACGATTTGCCGAGAAAGGCGTGCCCCCAAACCAGTTGGACGAGGCGATAAAGAGGGCGTTTCGCGACAATTTGGGTGGTCCCAAAGAGGGCATAGGCCGTCCTCCACAAAAAAATCCGGAACCAGTGGGCAACCCGGGCTATTCCTATTACTTCACCGCCCTCTTGCCCTTGAATGGCCCCGACCTTGTCGATGACCTGGACTTGGAATCTATGCTTCGTTTCCAATCGGAAGGACCTTGGCCAAATATAGCGCATTGGTATGCGCGGTTTGCAGGCGACCGCGGCAATGCAAACTCGCTGATGCTCTCTCGCTTGCAAAGGCTCGCAACCCATTCAGACCCTTCTGTGCGTGGCGCAGTCGCCACTGCTTTGCGGCAATTTAGTTCTGCGTCGCTCACCGTGGACACCTCTTTGCCTCAGCCTACGCCAAAGCCGCTGGTCTTGCTTTCGGCGAAGACAAGACCGATCGATCCGGTTGGCCAGATCATGGCCTCAGCCGAAGACCTCCTCCCCCACTTCCGCGAACTCCTCGCCCGCCCCAGCGTTCCCGGCGACACCTACTATCCGCACATCGTCTGGATGGCTATGGAACCGCGCGTCGCCGCTGATCCGCAGTCCTTCTTCCCGCTGCTCGCCGCGAGCGACAACTCCGTCACCGCCTACTGCCTGCGCCGCACCATGCGCCGCATCTGCGACCTCACCGACGCCACCGCGCGCGCCCAGCACCTCAACGCCGCGATGGAATTCCTCACCACGCTCACCGCCAAACCCGCGCTCGCCGAAGCCGCGCTCGACGGCCTCATCGATTCCTTCAAAAGCAAAGGCCAGATTCCCACCGCGAACCTCGCGCCCATTTTCGCCAAGCTCACCGCCGTCCCCGCCCTCGCCGACAAAGCCCGTCGCCTCGCCACGCTCCTCGGCGACACCAGTTCCGCGAAGCTCCTCATTGCCAAAATCAACGACGCGAAAGCCCCGCTCGCCGACCGCTTGAACGGCATCCAGGCCGCGCGCGAAGCCAAGACCGACGCCGCCCGCGACGAGTTGGTGAAGCTGTTGAAAACTCCCCTCACCCCAGCCCTCTCCCCTTCCGAAGGGGCGAGGGTGCCCGGAGCGCCGCCTCCCTCCTCCCTCGCCCCCGCCGCGGGGGAGAGGGCCGGGGTGAGGGGGCCGTCCGACCCCGCGCAACAACTCCTCACCGAAACCCTCCGCGCCCTGAGCACCTTCTCCGGCGACCAGCTCGC
>CAZUUP010000747.1:0-2571 GCA_964623105.1 uncultured Akkermansia sp. | reverse complement strand
AGGTATTTTGAAACGGACGGGCGTTGCGGCAAGACAATTCGCAGGTGTGATGAGTGGCGATCTGTCCCGCTGCCGGGCGGGGCATCGTGGGGAAGGGCGCTCGGAGGCGGTAAACACGCGCGGGCGGGTGCGGTGCGGGGGGCAGACTGTGTGAACTCATTTTCTGTGCGCCGTGGCCGACGACGTCAGGGGAACCCGAGAGCCCAAGAAAAGGCGCAGCTTGGGGCCAACGTACCCGAAAGCGGAGGGGGGTGTTGGCTGGTGCCGCCCGCACTGACTTGGCGGATTTCTCCCGCAGATTCAGGAAGGCCAACAGATTAAAGTCCTGCATCTGTTGGCTTTCCTGAATCTGTGGGAGGCTTTTTGAACATGGATGGAAACGTATCACCGGCGGTCCATGTAGCCCGCGGTGACTCGTTGCCGGCGAGTGTATGGACGGCTCTGGATCGGCGAGCGTGCCACGGCTGGCGCGAGCCGTGAAGCGGCCACTCCGAAAGGCGGTCTGCGGGGGTTCGACGGCGACAAGTCGCCTTGGGAAAGCGGTGACGAGTCACCGCAGTCCACAGTCGCGCCGCGAACAATTTGTCGGGTGCTGCGATCCGTATGAAGAGCAGGGGTCGCTATCCGTGCGGGCGGGTGAATTTGTGGGAAAGGCAAAAAAGGGTGAGGGTTTGGCAAGATCGGTGGAGCGGGCGTTCGGGGGGGTGCGGTAGATGACACGTGTTCGGCTGGGAGGCTGAACCCGCGCGGCAAAGAGCCAACCGGAACAGAATGAAATACGGTTATGATCACACTCGCTGAATTGTCGATATTCCTCGTCGCGGCCAGCCTGCCGGCAACCTACGTCCTGCTCATGCGGCATTTCATCACCAAGAACGAAATCGAGGATCTGGCGAAGCTCGCGCGGTCGGGGCCATTGGAGGCGCACGAATGCTGCTGCGAGACTGCCGCGAAAGCGTTGGCAGGGTCCGCGGAAAAGGCGCGGGAGATGGCGGCGGCGTAACCGCGGGAGCTGCGGAAGCAGGGCAGGGGTCTCGGAGTGCCCGTCGGGAGCGCTGCTTGCGCCGGGCGTTGTGCGGTGTTCGGTGGTGTCCGTTGTGCGCGCCGGGGGGTTTGGCCTGAAGTGGCTGTTGGTTTGTCCCGCCCGCGGGGGCGTCCGTGCGCATGAGCGTTGGGATTGGGGCGGCGGACGGGTTCAGCGGAGGTTGCGCATCTGGCGGCGGGCGATGTAAGGGTCCACGCGGGCGAGGAGAAAGCCGGCGAGGCGCTCTTTGAGTTTGGCAAGGAAGGTGCGGGAGCGGGGCCAGGTGGCGGGGTCGATCCGGCGGCAGTGGGTGAGATCGACGCGGAAGTTTTCGCGGGCGGTGGCGGCGAGGTCGGGGTCGGTGATCCGGACCATGAGTTCGTAGTTGATGTGAAGGCTGCGCGCGTCGAGGTTGGCCGAGCCGACGTAAACGGCGTGATCGAGTCGGAGGACCTTGGCGTGGAGGACTTGGGGCGGGTATTCGGAGATTTCGATCCCGGCGCGGAGTAGTCCCTGATAGAGATTGCGGGCGGCCAACTGGGCGAGGGTGACGTCGCTTTTGCCGGCGAGAATGAGTTGGACGCGGCTACCGCGGCGGGCGGCCTGGTTGAGGGCGCGGCGGATGCGCCAGGAGGGGAGGAAGTAGCCGGTGGTGATCTGGATTTCGGTGGCGCGGGCGAGGTCGCGGAGGAGGGCGGCGCGGAAGGCGTTGCGGGTGAGGCCGGGTCCGGTGAGGAGGATTTCGCCGCAGGGAGCGGGCGGGGGATGAAGCAAGTGCCGTAGACCGTCGAAGCTGAGAAGGCGCAGTTCGGCTCGTTGGAAGAGGGCGTCGAAGGTGGCGCCGAGTTGGCAGGCGAGGTCGCCGTGGAGGCGGACGCCGAGGTCGCGCCAGCCGCGGGTGACGCCGTCACCTTGGTATTCGGGGGCGATGTTGAAGCCGCCGACGAAGGCGGTGGTGTCGTCGCAGACGAGGAGTTTGCGGTGGTTGCGGATGCCGAAGCGGGTGAGGTTGAAGGGGTTGAACCAGCGGAATTTGCCGCCGGCGGCCCGGAAGTCGGCCCAGTATTCATCTTCGAGTTCGGGCGAACCCCAAGCGTCGATGAGGACGTAAACGGCGACGCCGCGGCGGGCGGCACGGGTGAGGGCATCGCGGAAAGCGTCGGCGATCGAGCTGGCTTCGAAGATGTAGGTCTCGAGCCGGACGGTGCGGGCGGCGGCGTCGATGGCGGCGAGCATACTGGCGTAGGCGTCGTCCACACGGTTGAGCCACAGGCAGGGTGGGATGCTTTCGCGGGCGGCCGGCATTTGGACGCGGGGCGGGCGAGGATGTTGATTGATGATTTTGTGTGATGAAACCGAACAGGGAGATTAGACCGCAATCAGGAAGCGGGGACCACGAAAAAACGGGCGGGTGGTGGGGGGAAGCTCAAAGGATAAAGCTCAAAGCTCAAGGGAAGCACCTGAACAGGCGGAACGGCGGGCTTTTGACGGTGGGAGAATAACTGGGGCGCGTGCGCCAGAGCAGGCCTCTCATTGGCACCCGGTTG
>CAZUUP010000746.1:0-2580 GCA_964623105.1 uncultured Akkermansia sp. | reverse complement strand
TCCGTCCCCCGTCCCTCCCCCCCCCGCCCGCTTCTCAATACTCTCCTCGATGAACGTCGTGTTCTGAATCCGCGCCAGCTTCGCGTACAACCCGTCCCGCGCCAGCAACTCCTCATGCCGCCCCCGCTCAATGATCTCCCCCTGCCGCATCACCAGAATCTGATCCGCCTTCCGGATCGTGCTCAACCGGTGCGCGATCACAAAACTCGTCCGCCCCCGCATCAACCGCTCCAACGCCTCCTGGATCAGCCGCTCCGTCTGCGTGTCCACGCTCGCCGTCGCCTCATCCAGGATCAGGATTGGCGCATCCTTCAGCAACGCCCGCGCAATGCTCACCCGCTGCTTCTCCCCCACGCTCAACTTCACCCCGCGCTCCCCCACCCGCGAATCATAACCCTCCGGCAACCGGCTGATGAACCCATGGCAATTGGCCGCCGTCGCCGCCGCCACCAACTCCGGCTCCGTCGCCCCCAACCGCCCATACAAAATATTCTCCCGCACCGTCCCGTTGAACAAAAACGACTCCTGGCTCACCACGCTGATCTGCGCCCGCAACTCCTCCAGCGACATCTCCCGCGTATCCCGCCCGTCAATCAACACCCGGCCCGCCGTCGCCACATAGAACCGCGGCAGCAGATTCACCAACGTCGATTTCCCCGCCCCCGTCGGCCCCACCAGCGCGATCATTTCCCCCCGCTTCACCTCCAGCGAAACATTCCGCAACACCACCCGCTCCGGACCGTAGCTGAAACCCACCCCCTCATAAACCACCTCACCCACGGCCCGCCACGCCGCCGCCGCCCGCCCACGGCCCGGGTCCTCCGTCGCCGCATCCAGAATGTCAAACACCCGCTCCCCCGCCGCCCGCGCCGACTGCATCATCTGGTTCAACCCGTGCAACCGGCCGATCGGCTCGTAAAACAACGACAGATAAAACACAAACCCCACCAACTCCCCCACCGTCAACCCGCCCCGGATCACCATCCCCCCGCCCACCCACAACACCAGCCCCGTCCCCAAAGCCGACGCCAGCGCCATCGCCGGCGAATAGATCGACCACACCCGCATCACGCTCAACGTCCCCAGCCGCAGCTCATTCGCCCGCTCCCCGAACCGCGCATCCTCGTGCGCCTCCCGCCCAAACGCCTTGATCTGCCGCACCCCCTGCAAATTATCCATCAGCAGCGCATTCATCGCGCTCGCCGCCTGCCGCTGCGCCCGATACCGCCGGTGTGCCGTCAGCGTGTACCACAACGCCCCGCCGATCAAAAACGGCAGCGGCACCAGCGCCACCCACGCCAGCGCCGGATTCGTCCAAAACAAAATCACCAGCGTCCCCCCGATGCTCAACAACGCCACCGTCCCCTGCTCCGTCCCGTCAATCAGCACCCGCTCCACCGAGTTCACATCGTCAATCACCCGCGTCATCAAATCCCCCGACGCCCGCTGGTCAAACCACCCCACCGGCAGCCGCTGCAACCGCCCATATACCTCCCGCCGGATGTCCAGGATCACCCGCTGCTCAAACTCGTTGTTCACCCGCACCCGCAAACTGTTGAAAACCTCCCGCAACAAAAATGCCCCCAGCAATCCCAGCATCACCGGCGCCAGCTTCCCGGCGTCCCCCTTCCCGATCACCTCGTCGATCGCGTACTGCGTCAGCTTCGGATACGCAAACGCGCACGCCAGCGACAACAACGCGCACCCGATCGTCGCCGCCGCCATCAGCTTGTACGGCCGCAGATACACCGCCACCCGCCGCAACACCTCCCACGTCGTCCGCGACTTCGCCACCAACGACGGATCAGCCGGACCCGATAACTGCGGATGACGGTTCATGACAAAAACACCGGCGCGCGAAGCTCCCCGCTCACTTCAAAAAATCCCGCAACATCACCCGCTTCAACTCCCGCTCCTTCGGATCACTCGCCGGCGTCAGCAACCCCGGCGCCGCCACCTTGCCCCGGTTCTCCGGATTCAGAAACTGCACCATCGCCTCCCCAAACGCCGCCAGATCCCGCGGCGTCCGGCTCGAAATCAAGTTCCCATCCACCACCACCGCCTCATCCACCCACAACCCGCCCGCATTCTCCAGGTCATCCTTGATCCCCAGCGAACCCGTCACCCGCTTCCCCTTCAAAATTCGCGCCGAAATCGGAATCCAGCCCCCGTGACAAATGAACGCCACCATCTTCCCCGCCTCAAAGAACTCCACCGTCAACTGCTTCACCTTCGCCTCCCGCCGCAGCTTGTCCGGCATGAACCCGCCCGGAATCAGCAACCCGCAATAATCCACGCTCGATACCTCCTTCAACAACGCATCCGCCCGCGCCGGATACCCATGCTTGCCCGCGTACACCCGCAACTCCGGCCCCGCCAGCACCATCCCGTAGCCCGCCGCCTCCAGCCGCAGCTTCGGATACCACAGCTCCAGGTCCTCATAAACGTCATCCACAAACGCCAGCACGTTCTTTTGCATCCACCGATTAAACACACAACCCACCACCCCCACCAGCCCCATTCCCCCGCCCACCCACCGCCACCTCCCACCCCCTTCCCATTCCGCTGCCCCCAATTCCC
>CAZUUP010000745.1:0-2589 GCA_964623105.1 uncultured Akkermansia sp. | reverse complement strand
ATCCTCAACTAAACTCGAAGGAATGCGAATGAATCGGGTATCGGGCCTCAGGCGCCCACGGGTTGGGCGGCGGTGCCCTCGACCAGCCTGAGGAAGAATTCCTCGAGCCGACCGCCGGCGGGTACCATGTCGGCGAGCTTGCCTTGGGCGGCCACGCGGCCACCGACGATGATCACGGCGCGGTCGCAGGTCATTTCCACCTCGCTGAGGATGTGGCTGCTGACCAGGACGGTGTGCCGCTCGCCCAGTTGGCGGATGAAGCCCTCCGCGAGTTCGCCGACGGCGAGACCCAGCCATTTGATCCCACCCGTGACCTCCCGCACCACTAAGCGGTTCCGAAAGCTATTGGCAGACCTGCCGCCGCAGGTCCAAAGGCAGGCGCGGGAAGCATACATCATTTGGCTCCGCAACCCGAGGCACGCCAGTCTCCAGTTCAAACAGATTCACGCCACCCGCCCCATCTACTCGGTCCGCATCGGCCTCGACTGGCGGGCCGTCGGCGTTCGCTCCAATGACACCGTTATCTGGTATTTCATCGGATCACATGCCGACTACGATCAGCTCATCAAGAATCTGTGAAGCTTCGGTAGCCTCACCCTGGTTGCGAACTCAAAAATCCCCCACCCCATGAACCTCCCCCTCCACACCCTCCGCGCCGGCGTCATCGGCACCGGCTTCATCGGTCCCGTCCACATCGAGGCCCTCAAGCGCCTCGGCGTCCAAGTCACCGCCATCTGCGGTTCGACCAAGTCCGCCACCGCCACCGCCGCGCAATGGGGCATTCCCGAGGTTTACGGCGACTACGATTACCGCGCCCTCCTTGCCTCGCCCAATGTCGATGTCATTCACATCACCTCCCCGAACAAGGTCCACGTCGAGCAGGCCCTCGCCGCCCTCGCCGCCGGCAAGCATGTCATCTGCGAGAAACCCCTCGGCATGACCTCCCGCGAAACCGCTCGCGTCGTAAAAGCCGTCGCCAAATCCGGCAGCCCCGTCTTCGCCGTCAACTACATGTGCCGCTTCTTCCCCGCCGTCCTCCAGATGCGCGCGATGGTCCAGCGCGGCGACCTCGGCCGCATCATTCATGTCCAAGGTCACTTCTTCCAAGACTGGCTCCTCCACGACACCGACTACAACTGGCGGTTGCTTGCCAGCGAAGGGGGCAAACTCCGCGCCGTCGGCGACATCGGCACCCACTGGATCGATGCCGTTTCGTTCATCCTCGGCGCGAAGGCCGAGAGTGTCTTCGCCCACCTCGAAACCTTCCACAAGACCCGCTACCGGCCGAAAGGCGAAGTCCAGACCTTCGCCAAGGTCGATCCCAAGACCATGGTTCCCTACTCGGTGGACACCGAGGATTTCGGCAGTCTCCTCCTCAAATTCGGCAAAGCCCCGCACGGCCACGCCGACGCCGTCCACGCCAACGCCTCCATCTCCCAGGTCGCCGCCGGTTGGAAATGCAGCCTCGCTGTCGGCATCTACGGCACCTTGGGCAGCGTCCGCTGGGATTTCCAGCAACCCAACGAAATCATCGTCGGCCGCCGTGACCAGCCCAATCAGATACTCCAGCGCGGCACCGCCGGTTTCAGCGAAGACATCGCCGGCTTTACCGACAATCCCGGCGGTCATCCTGAAGGCTTCCCCGATAGCCACAAAATGCACTACCGCGCCGTCTATCGGCACATCGCCAGCGGACGCAAAACCCCGGTCCTCTTTGCCACCGCCGCCGACGGCCACCACGAAGTCCAGCTCTGCGAAGCCGTCCTCAAAAGCAGTGCCACCCGGAAATGGGTCACCATCCACCCGTAACCAAGCGACCTCACTCGCCCCTCCACCTTCCAGGTCCACCCCGCACATCGACACCAACTCACTCCCAGCCATATATCACCCCATGAATCCCACCGCCTCCCCCCTCCGCCTTCCGCTCTGCACCCTGCTCCTCGCCACCACCGCGCTTGCAGGAGACTGGCCCCAATGGCGCGGCCCCGCCCGTGACGGTCACGCCCCCGGCGACCAAATAACCCTGTCCACCCTGCCCAAACAACCCACCGCCCTCTGGACCATTCCCATCGGCAACGGTCAGGCCTCCCCCATCGTCGCTGCGGGCCGCGTCTTTTACCTCGATGAACAACAAGGTCAGGAAACTGCCCACGCGCTCGATCTCGCCACCGGCAAGGAAATCTGGCAGACCCCCTTTGACCAATCCGAGCAATTCGCCAACAACTACGGCACCGGCCCCCGCTGCACTCCGCTCGTCGATGGCGACCGCCTCTACGTGCAATCCTGCCGTGGCGAATTCCGCTGCCTCTCCGTCGCCGACGGCAAAACCATCTGGCGTACCAGCTTCGAAAAAGACTGGGCCGCACCGTTCTTCGGCAACAAAAAGGAGAACGCCCCCGAAGCCAAGGAAACCGCCGCCCGCCGCCACGGCAACAACGGCTCCGCCGCCATCGATGGCGACCGCATCTTCGTCCCCGTCGGCAGCCCCACCAAAGGCACCCTCGTCGCCTTCGACAAAAAGACCGGGAAAGTCCTCTGGACCGCCGGTTCCGACAACACCGCCTACTCCTCCATCGTAGTCGCCACCCT
>CAZUUP010000744.1:0-2592 GCA_964623105.1 uncultured Akkermansia sp. | reverse complement strand
TTCACGCCGGTCGATACGGGCGTCGGTTCCGAGAAGGCGTTCTCGGGACGGTGGCAGGTGGCGCAGGAAACGGTGTTGTCTATCGACAACCGCTTGTCGAAGAAGAGATGGCGGCCGAGAGCGACTCGCGCGGGCGTCGGCGGTTCGGGAAGCTCGCTCAATTTAGAGGTGATGCCGAGGGGTGGCGTCGGCAACCCTTCCACGGCTTTCTCGCCCGTATCCGTGGAGACTACATCTCCCGACTTGGCGCATCCAAAAAGCGCGACTAACAAGGCGATGCCCAACCGACGAATCATGTAAGCCTCCCGAATGATGGATCTAAAAATTGCAGACTTGGAATTCCTAACTTTACCGTTTGCCGAAATTTCGTCAACCGCCCCCTGGCTTGGAACGCGGCGAGCCGTATATAATGAGAGAACTCCCCGGTTGAAAATCAATCCACGAGGAAACTCGATGCATCTGTTCACACTCGCCTGGCTTTCTCTGTCGGCCTTCGCCGCGCCCCCGAAAAGCATGGTGGAAGGCAAGACCACCCCGAATCGGATGATGGTGTTGATCTGCTATGGCAGTGACGAAGTACGCAGGGCCTGCGAGAGCATCAAAAAGATGCTCGCCGATCCGAAAAAGTGTGACCCCATGGAAGTCATTGAGCCCACCGATGCCTCGGGCCGGCCGATCTACGAACCGACCGCCGAACAGGTCGCGGCCTTCTTAAAAGAGAAAAACTTGCCCGCAAACGTTCCGGTACTCATCTCCGGCCACGGCGTAAGGCACCGGGAGTGGTCCCCCGCCGGCAAAATTGAATCGATATCGTTGAGCATCGGCCGGGGCATAGAGGACGTACCGACGGACCAGTTGCTCAAAGCCATCGGCGACAACATGCAGACGCCTTCGATCTGGCTGAGCGCCTGCCAGGCGGGGCTCGCCTGCTCGCCCAACTTCTGCATGGGGGCAACCTGCGCGGGTGATCAGAGTGTGACGATGCCCAAGAAGAACGGGTACATCAACCAGTCCACACTCGATATGCTGGAGGTGATGTGCAACAAGGACAACTTCGCCGCTGCCGACAAAGCGAACGACAAGAATGAAGCGGACGGCAAAGTCACCGGCCCGGAGCTGACTCGCTACTACTGCGAGAAAAAGCAATACCACCCCTTCGAAGACGTCTACATCAATACCCGCGTGCTAAACGACGACCACACCAAGTGGATCGACGTCTCGGAAGCGGACCAGCAGGCGCAAATCGAATCGGAAAAGAAAAAACTCCGGAAAAAAATCGAGGAGGATCTGAACGAGGACCTGCCGGCCTTGCAGAGAAGGCTCAAGGACCTCAAGGCCACCGTGAGGCGGCAGATAGTGGACGGTAAAAAGGCCGCCGCCGAGGCCGATGCCTTGAAGCCCAAAATGGAGGAGGCTTCGGAGGCTTACAAGAAAGCCAAACGCGACAAGAAACCCGAGAAGGAAATCGATCGGTTACGCGAGGCCTACAACGACTTCGTGGACGAGTACAATCGCCTTCGATTCAACTCGGGCGTCGGCGACAAAAATCAAAACCTTGTGGACGATCTCGAGTCCCGCATCCAGCGTCACGGGTTCCTGCGCCGCATTTACGGTGACGACTTGGACAAACTCATGGCCGCCATCCAGTGGAAAAAGATTCCCGGCGGATTTGGGAGCGTCGATGCACGCACGGGCGACCCCGTCGACTACCAGCTCCGGGCGATTTTTCCCAACCCCGATAGCCAGCAGGCTTGTGTCTGGACTGGGCGCAAGGAGTACTCCCACCCGCAACTCGAAAACTTCGCGATTTACTACGAGCCCTCCCCCCGCACGGCCGGCGGAGGCGCGTCCGGCACTACGGACGAGTCTCATGCTCCCGGGACGGCAACCGCCCCGGCCCCGGCTCCCGAGAAAAAATAGTCAGCGGTAGAACATCAGCGCGACGCCGAGAACGGCGACGAGGATGCAAACGACTCCTGCGACGGTGGAGCGCTCGTCGAGAAAGATCCTCGAGATGGGGACCACCCAGAGGGGATAGGTGAGGCTCAGCGCCGCCGCCACCCCCGCCTTCGCGTATTTGATGCCCACCGACATCAAAAGCAGTCCTAAAAAAGACCCGGCAAGCGCCGAAAGAGTCAGTCCCACTCCCCTTGCCCGCGGCGTGAGAATGTCGCGGTAACGAAACGTGGTCGGCTTCTGGTACCGCACGATGGGAATGAGCACGAGAAGCGCCGAGGCCACGCGGATGAAGGTTCCCGTCACCGCATCCACTTCCTGGAAGGCGCTTCTCGCCATCACGATGCCGGAACCGTTCGCAACCGCCGAGAGCACCGCGAAGCCCAGCCCCGACCGCCAATGGGCCTTCGAAATGTAACGGGAGTGGCCGCCCAGAAGAATCACGCCGGCGACCGCGCCGATCGTCAGCACCATTCCGAAAATCTCGTTCGGGCGAAGGCTCTCTCCCAGCCACACCCAAGCGAGAACCGCGGCGGTGACGGGGCTCCAGCACGGCGTGACGGACGTAACCCGCACGTTGAGCCGCGAGAGAGCGGCGAAGCAGCATTTTTGGCCCCGGGCGCACAACGCGAACGG
>CAZUUP010000743.1:0-2605 GCA_964623105.1 uncultured Akkermansia sp. | reverse complement strand
TCGTCGCCGGCCACAGTTTCCACATTTTTGTCGCCAACCCCCGCGCCGGATTCGCCGAGGCCGCCGGCATCACCGGCCACCGCACCGCCGGCACACAAATGATCGGCGGCTCGCGAACGCTGCAACACTGGCAACTCCCCGACGACAAAAACAAAGCCAAGGCCGCCCTCCGCGCCGGTGAAGTGGACGTCCTCACGCTCTCACCCCACCTCCTCATCCCCGACGAAGGCATCGATCACTTCGCCCGGCTTGGCCTCGGGAAAAACCCGCAACTCCGCGTTTACGTCCAAGGCTCCTGGCTCCCGTGGGATGGCAGCCCCAACCCGAAGTCCTTCACCACCGAACAACACAACCAAACCCCGCTGGCCCAAATTCGCGCCGGGCAGTCCGAATGGGACAAAAAGATTTCCGCCCAGGTGCGCGCGCTCAATCAAACCCTCGGACACGACGCCGTATTCGTCATCCCGGCGGGCACCGCCGTCCTGGCGCTGCGCGAATCCATCGCCGCCGGCACCGCTCCCGGCCTCACCCGCCAGACCGACCTTTTCCGCGACCCCATCGGCCACGCCACCCCGCCGCTCCAGGCCATCGTCAGCTACTGCAACTTCGCCGCCATCTACCGCCGCAGCCCCGTCGGCCTTCCCGTTCCGTCATTCCTCAAGTCGCTTCCCCAAGCCGCCGAACTGGTCCCCCACCTCCAAAAACTCGCCTGGGAATCCGTGGTCGCCCACCCCCTCAGCGGCGTTTCCAAACCGTCCCGATAACCCGTCTCGGGCATTCCCGCCCGCCCGCTCCCAGCGTTCCGGCACGATTCCGCACGTCCACTCACAATCCCCCAAACAGCCGCTGGAAATTCGCCTCCACCTGCGCCGTCAACACCGCCAGCGGCTCCCCCCGCAACTCCGCCACAAACCGGTACACCGCGCCCAGATTCGCGGGATGATTCAGCGCCCTTCCCGCTCCCGCCTCCACCAGGGGAAACTCCGTCAACGCCTCCGGCAACAACTGATCCGGCGCATCCGTCTCGACCAACAACCGCTCCGCCGGCACCCGTCGGAACGTCTCCCGCTGCCGCACTTTCCGCTCGTGTGCGAAATACCCCGGAAAACTGAAATACGCCCCCAACTCCGCCAGCGGCCCCACCAACTCCTGCGACCCGCCATAACTGTGCAACAAAAACCCGCGCGCCGGCCGCGGCCCCGCCCGCAACAAATCCACCAACCTCCCCCACGCCTGCAAACAATGAATGCTGACCGGCAGATTTCGCTCCGCCGCCAGCCGCAATTGCGCCACAAACACCTCCTCCTGCCCCTCATACGACAGCCCCGGCTTCCACCGGTCCAACCCAATCTCCCCCACCGCCGCCGGGCATCTCCCCAAGAAATCCTCCAGAGCCGCCAGCCACCCCGCCGTGCGCTCCCCCACATACCACGGATGATACCCAAAACTCGGCAACACCACCGGATGCTCCCCCGCCAGCGCCAGCACCGCCGGCCAGTCCGCCTCACACGACCCGTTCACCACCATCCGCCCGACGCCCACCCGCGCACACGCCGCCAGCAACTCCCCCTGCCGCCCCCCAAACCGGTCATCCTGCAAATGATTGTGCGCGTCGTAGAACCGCATCCCCGCCACCCAACCAGAAAACCATTCCGCGCGCGAGCCCCGCTTCACCGCCCCACAAACCACGGTCGCCCCAACGGATCCGTCGTGAAAAATTTCAGCAACAACTCCGCCACCTTCCGTCGCCCCGACTCGCTCGGATGCACTCCGTCCCCGGCAAAATCAGTCCGTTCCCACACCAACCCGTCCACCTTCCGCCCCCGCGTTCCCTCCGCCCACAGATACGGCCCCCAAAACAGCCGGGGCGCCCGCTCCGCAGCCAGTTCAGCGTCCCCCTTCATCTGCCGCTCGATCAACCACCGCGCCACCAATCCGCTCTCGTAGGCATACGGCTCCGGATTCAACCCGCCCACCGCATTCCCCGCCCAAATCCTGCTTCCCAACAAAACCAGCCGCAGATTCGGAAACTCCGTCCGCACCAACCACAACACCGCCAGCGTGTCCCGCTCCAGCTTCCGACCGTGCTCCTCCAACGACCCCGACGGCCCCTTGTTCGCCAGCTTCACCCACGCCACCTGCACCTGCTTCGCCGACACTTTCGCCGCCGCCAGCCGCCGCCGCGCCTCCTCCCATGGACGCCCCTCCGGCACCGCCCACTCCGCCATCGCCTGCCCGCCCTGCGCGCAATCCACAATCGTCACCCGCCGCGACTTGAGCGGCGAATCGTCGGCCAGTTGCTTGAAACGCGAGAACTCCATCGTCGCGTTCGACATGCTGATCGCCACCAATCCAATCGTCCCCGCCTCATCCGGTTCCCCCTCCCCGTTTCGCGGACGTATTTTCGCCAGTTCCCCCGCCGACGCCGCCCGATGCGCCTCCGGCGGCTCATTGCGCCCGCCCCCATACAATCCGCCCGCCTCGCCCTGATACCGCTCCTCCGGTCCAAAATCCGTCAAAGGCACCAACCGCTCCGGCCGCGGCCGCTGATTCCCCCCCCCCCCCCCCCCCCCCCCCCCCCCCCCCCCCCCCCCCCCCCCCCCCC
>CAZUUP010000742.1:0-2616 GCA_964623105.1 uncultured Akkermansia sp. | reverse complement strand
TCCTCGACCAATCCCCGCACCGGCAAACCCCAGCCCCCGCGCTATCTCGGCGGCGGCGAACCCAAGCTCGAAGCCGGCATCGACCGCCGCGCCGACTATGCGAAATGGCTCACATCCCCCGAAAATCCGCACTTCGCCCGCAGCCTCGTCAACCGCGTCTGGAGCTACTTTTTCCATCGCGGCATCATCGATCCCGTGGACGACCTCCGCTCCACCAGCCCGCCCATCAACGCCCCGCTGCTCGACGCGCTGACGAAGGATTTCGTGGCGCACCAGTTCGACCTGCGCCACCTCATGCAGACCATCGTCACCTCGCGCACCTACCAGCGCAGCTCGCTCACCAACGACACCAACGGCCACGACGACGCCAATTTCTCGCACGCCATCCCGCGCCGCCTGCCCGCCGAGGCGCTGCTCGATTCCCTCGTGCAAGCCACCGGCGTGAAGGAAAACTTCGGCGGCGCGCCCGCCGGCTTCACCGCCGCGCAACTTCCCGACGCCAATGTACAAAGCCCCTTCCTTTCCCTCTTCGGCAAACCCCAGCGCATGGAAGCCTGCGAATGCGAACGCGACCTCGGCGCGAACATGTTGCAGGCCCTCCACTTCATCAACGGCAAGTCCATCCTCGACCGCGTCGCCAGCGGCAGCGGCCGCCCCGCGCTGTTGCTCGCGCAAAAACCCACCGACGATCAACTCATCGAACAACTCTACCTCTGGTCCCTCGCCCGCCGCCCCGCCGCCGCGGAAATCGCCGCCGCCAAAAAGTTCCTCGCCAGCTACGCCGACAAACGCGCCGAAGCCGCGCAGGACTTCATGTGGGGCCTCTTGAACAGCCGCGACTTCACGATGCTCCATTGAGCAGCCACTCAATTTTCAGCCACCGATGAAACACGGATTGAACACGGCGATGGTCCAAAAACTAACGAGGCGGAAGAGCGTGAATGAGACAGGGGAAGTACATCCTGCTGTCGTCAACCCCCGAGGCGATACGATGTGTGAAGAGTGGCTCGCCTTGCGCAGCGAAGCCGTTCTCCCTCACCCCAACCCTCTCCCGCTGGGAGAGGGAGCATTGTCGGCAGCCTCACTCCAAGAAAAACCGCTCCTCTGCTCGATGGGCGGTCGAACGTTCTCCCTCTCCCAGCGGGAGAGGGTCGGGGTGAGGGAGAGCGGCCACGAATTCCCTGTCAGCGTGATAAGCACCAGCCCTCACTCCCTTCGCCCTCGCCGTCTATCGCTCGCCCCCATCCGTGTTCCATCCATCTTCTATCCGTGGCTAATAATTTCTCTTCTCCTCTGTTGCTTCTCATCCTCCCCCGCCGCCGACAACAGCATCAGCTACCAACGCGACATCTTTCCCATTTTCAAACGCCATTGCCTCGGCTGCCACACCGAGGGCAAAGCCAAGGGCGGCCTGCGCCTCGACGACCTTGACGCCCTTCGCAAAGGCGGCAAACACGGCGCGATCTTCGTCTCCGGCGATCCCGACAAAAGCCTCCTCATCAAACAAGTCACCGGCGACCCGCCCGAGATGCCCGAGAACGAAGCCCCGCTCTCCGCCGCCAAAGTGAAACTCCTCCGCGACTGGATCGCCCAGGGCGCCAAGCTCGACGCCGCCCCGAAATCCGACCGCCCACCCGTCGTCATCCCCGCGACCTACGCCTTTGCCCCCGCCACCGCCAGCGTCGCCCTTAGCCCCGATGGCAAGCTCGCCGCCGTCGCCGTCCGCAGCGAAGTCGTCCTCCTCGACCTCGCCAACACCAACGCCGCGCCCCGCCGCCTCGCCACCGACTTCGATCTCCTCACACACGTCGAGTTCAGTCCCGACGGCAAACACCTCGCTGCCGCCGGTGGTTCGCCGCAGCAATTCGGCGGCGTGATTTTCTTCGATCCCGCCGATGGCAAACGCCAGTCCCAGCGCCGCGTCGGCAAGGACACCTTGTTCAAAGGCAACTTCGCACCCAACAGCCAGACCATCGCCCTCGGCGGCGCGGACGGCGCGATCCACCTCATCCCCCTCGATGCCAAAGCCCCGGTGAAATCCATCGACCTCCACAGCGACTGGGTCATGGCCGTCGCCTACACCGCCGACGGCAAACAACTCATCAGCGGCAGCCGCGACAAGACCACCAAACTCAGCAGCGTCGAGAGCCTGAAACTCCTCCGCTCCGTCGATCAATCCCCCGACATCATCAACGCCGTGGCCGCCGATTCGCTCACCGCCATCGCCGCCGGCAACGCCCGCACCCTCACCGGCTACGACCTCAAGCTCGCCCTCACCGGCATCGAGGTCGGCGGCTCCGGCAATGGAGCGCGCCCCGTCAACAACCGCGCGCAATACCTCCGCGCCTACGAAGCCCAGGCCGAGGCCGTCACCGCCCTCGCCACCAGCGGCGACCGCAAAGTCCTCGCCGTCGCCACCCGCGGTCCCGAAATCCGCCTCTATCAAACCGCCGACCGCCAGCGCAAAACCGCGATCCCCAACCTGCCCGCCCCCATCCTCGCCCTCGCCCTCAACGCCGAAGGCACCCGCCTCCTCCTCGGCACCAAATCCGGTCTCGTCCAACTCTACGACACCGCCACCGCCAAGCTTCTCCGTTCCCTCACCCCCGTCCCCGT
>CAZUUP010000741.1:0-2629 GCA_964623105.1 uncultured Akkermansia sp. | reverse complement strand
TAGGTCCAGACCCAGTCGCCGGCTTTGGGGTCGGCGCGGGGTGGTTTGTCGGTGGTGGGGACGACGCGGCCGTGGTCGTCGGTTTTGTTGAGGCCGACGGAGTAGAGAAGGAAGTGGCCATCGGGATGGCGACGGTAGGGGAGGGGGTTGCCGCTCATGAGGTCGGCGGGAAGTTGGGGGAGGAAGTCGGGGACGAGGGCGGCGGTGGATTCGGGATGGGTGCCGTGTTTGAGGCGGTGGCGTTCGAGGGCGCAGGCGACACGGGCGAGGTCGAGGGCGGCCTGGGCGGAGGCGAATTTCTCGCTGGTGCCGAGGATGGATGGGAACAGAAGGCTGCTGAGAATGCGGTAGGGATGCCGGGAGTTGAGCGTGAGGTCGTAGCCCTTTGCGCGGTCGTATATGTCGAAACGGAACCGGCGTTTCTCGGGGTCGAAGACGGGGAGGGAGTATTCCTGATGGAGATTTACGATGAAGGCTTTGTTCTGGTCGAGCCAGCCGGAGGGGCTGAGGACGGCGAGTCCGATGTCGAAGTTGCTGGGCGAGCTGTGGATGAGGACGGCGGATTTGCGAGGATTGTCGCGGATGAAATCGATGGTGTGGATGGAGAAGGCCTGTTCGCCGCGGATGGTGCGGCGGTAGGCGGCGATGAGGTCTGGGCTGGCGAGTTGTTTGTCGAGGGCAAGGAGCTGGGCGTCGGACCACTGGCGGCGGGAGAGGCCTTCCCAGACGGGTTGGAGGGCGTTTTCGAGGATGGCGATCTGGACGAGGCCGGAGATGAGAACGGGTTCGGCAGCGATGGCGTCGGCGAGGCGGAAGGCGAGGCGGAGGTCGTCGAGGGCGTCGTCGGTTTTGCCGAGGGCGAGGCGGGCCTGACATTGGAGAGTGGCGAGTTGGGAGAAACGGCGGAGGACGGAGAGGTGGGGAAGGATGGCGGCGAAGTTGTCCTCGTAGCGGACGTGGAACTGGGAGTGGGGGCGGCGGGCGGCGAGGCGAAGTTCGTTCATTTCGGGGTCGAATGGGGCGAGGGCGTGGAGGATGGCGGCGGCGGGAGGTAGAGAGGCGGGTGGGGGGGTGGTGTTGGTGGTGGAGGCGAGATGGGACTGCCAGGCGGCGAGGTCGATGGGTTGGCCGAGGCGCCAGTTGCCGTAGGGGGGCGGGTTGTGGCCGGTGAATTTGAGGTTGGTGATGCGATTATGGGCGGCCTGGTCGCGTGGCTTGGCGGTGGATTCGCCGGGACGGGGGTTGGGGACAGGGACGAGGTCGAAGAGGGGAGCGAGCAGGGGGGTCATGGCGAAGTTTTCGGCGTCGGGGACGGCGGGTGGGGCGAGGGATTTCCAGTCGAAGCGTTCACCTTTGGCTTCGAGGTCGGCCTTGGTCTGGCGCCAGACGCGCATGCCGCGGAGTCCTTCGACGGCGTAGAAGAGGGCGATGAGGGTGGCGAGGCTGGCGAGGACGAGGAGGGTGCGGCGGAGGGCTTTCATGGGAGCGAATGGATGAGGTGGGAACGGGGAGGGTGGCGTTCAGTTCAGGGGGCGTTGGTGCGGTAGGTGTTGAGCCAGCGGAGGGCGGCGAGTTCGCCGGAGTTTTTGAGGCGCTCGAAATAGGCGAGAACTTCGGATTCGGTGAGGCCGGAGTTGGGGTTGAAGGCGTCGGCGGTCTGGGTGAGGGAGCGGATTTCTTCGCGTTGGGCTTTGAGGATGGCGAGGCGTTCGGCGGGGGTTTGGCGGAGGAGGTCGAAGGTCTGGTTTTGAGCGAGGGGTTCGAGGACGCGTTTCTCGATGGACATGGCTACGAGTTGTTCGATGAGCAGACTGCCGCTGGGGCCGGCGGTGATTTGCCGGGCGAGTCCCACGGCGAGGGCGGCATAGGATTGGGCGGTTGCGGGGTCGCCATGGGCGAGGGCGTCCTTTTGAAGGGCGGCGATTTCCTTGGAGAGGGCGTTGACCGTGGAGATGTGGGGCAGGAGGGTGCCCGAGAAGGCGATGGCTTTGGATTCGATGGGGGACTTGCCGGAGAGGAGGAGCATTTCCTCGGTGGCGTGGAGGTCGGCGGTGGCGTAGTCATCGAAGCGGTTTTTTTGGGCGGCGGCGGCGAGTTCCTGGAGGGCGGCGGCGGTTTGTTTGGATTTGAAGAGGTCGGCGGCGGCGAGGCAGTTGGCGAGGGCGTTGTCGGGGGCGGATTGTTTCAGGCGCGCGAGCCATTGCTGGCGTTGTTCGGGGGTGAGGTCGGAGTCGGCGAGCATGGCGATTTGGATGCGGGGGTCGTGGGGGTGGGCTTGGGCGGCTTCGGCGAGGTAGATTTTGTCGCGGGAGAGGCGGTAGGCGGCGAGGAGATTGGCGGGGTCGCGGGAGGTGCGGCGGAGGTAGGCCTCGATTTGTTCGCGGGGCAGGGAGTGGGAGGCTTCTGATTGGAGGCGGGCGAGGGTTTGTTGCCAGGGTGTGAGGTGGTTGGTGGCAGTTGAAGAAGATCCCGGGCCGGGGGGACGTAAGGGAATCCGGCGAGTCGGGACGGGGAGTTCTTCAGTGTCGCGGGGATGGGAAGGGGCGCGGGATTCGGGGGCTGCTGTCTGGGGGCGGGGTTGGTGTTGCCACGAGGGGGCGATCAGGGCTGCGGTGGCTCGGCGGCGGCG
>CAZUUP010000740.1:0-2629 GCA_964623105.1 uncultured Akkermansia sp. | reverse complement strand
GCACCCCTCTCCCCGGCCCTCTCCCCGTTCGTGCCTCACGGGGCGAGGGAGATGGTGGCGGTGTTTGTTGGAGAAGTCCCGGCATGAGTTTACCCAACGACTGCCATAGCTTGAACAGATGACTGCGATGCCACCCCGGCTGCAAATGACGTCCGTGCGCAAAGCCTTTGGCGCGACCCAGGCGCTCCGGGGCGTCTCGTTCGCGGTCGAGGCCGGGGAGGTTCATGCGTTGATCGGGGAGAACGGGGCGGGCAAGAGCACGCTGATGAAAATCCTCAGCGGCGCGCACGCTCCGGATTCGGGGGGCCTGGTGCTCGACGGTCTGCCGTTCGAGCCGGAGAACCCGCTGCACGCGCGCCGCAGCGGGATCGCGATGATCTATCAGGAGCTGAATCTTGCCCCGCACCTGAGCGTGGAGGAAAACCTGCTGCTGGGAGCCGAACCGGCCCGCTGTGGCTGGATCAATCATCGCCGGCGCCGGGAACTGGCGCGTGCCGCCCTGGCTGAGTTGCAGCACGAAAGCATCCCGCTGGACGCGCCGGTTCACGCCCTGACCATTGCGGAAAAGCAGTTGGTGGAAATTGCCCGCGCGCTGCTCGGCCAGCCCAAGGTCATCATCATGGATGAACCGACGAGCAGCCTGACGCAGGTGGATGCGGAGAATCTTTTTGCTGTGATCGGCCGGCTGAAGGCCCGCGGGGTAAGCGTCATTTACATCAGTCACTTCCTCGAGGAATGCCAGCGGGTATGCGATCGCTACACGGTTCTGCGGGATGGGGAGAGCGTCGCGACGGGAGAGATGTCCGCCGCCCGCATCGGCGATCTCATCCGCCTGATGGTGGGGCGTGATTTGAACGAAATCTACCCGCGCACGCCGCACAGTCAGGGGGCCGTGGTCCTCGAATTGCAACGACTGGCGGGCGACGGCAAGCCGTCCGCGGTGACGCTCGGGTTGCGTGCGGGAGAGATTCTGGGGGTGGCGGGACTGGTCGGCGCCGGACGCACGGAGACGCTGCGGGCGTTGTTCGGACTCGACCGTGTGGCGGGTGGGTGTGTGCTGGTGCGCGGGCGGGATCGAACCCGGAGTTGTCCCACTGCCCGGTTGGCGGAGGGCATTGGCTTGTTGAGTGAAAACCGCAAGGAGGAGGGGCTCATGCTCAACCGCAGTCTGGCGGACAATCTGACGATCACACGCTTTGGCCCGGTGGCACGCGGGGGATTTATCCAGCGTCGCCGACAGCACGCGGCGGCGGCGGATTGGATGCGGAAGCTCGACGTGAAGGCCCGTGAGCCTGGGCAGTTGATGGGTGAACTCTCGGGCGGCAACCAGCAGAAAATCGCCCTGGCCCGCCTGCTTCATCATGAGGCGCAGGTCTTCCTGCTCGACGAACCGACCCGGGGCATTGATGTCGGCAGCAAGGCGCACATTTACCGCCTGATGGGGGAATTGGCGGCACAGGGGAAGTCGGTGATTTTCGTCAGCTCCTACCTCCCGGAGTTGCTCGGGGTTTGCGACACCCTCGGGGTCATGTGTCGCGGCGTCCTGGGCGGGGTGAAGCCGGTGGGCGAATGGGATGAGCATTCCGTGATGGCCGCTGCAATTGGCGGGGTTCGTGAACCGGTTGGGGGCGGCGGCTCCTTGAATTGATTTTTGATAACCATGCCTCCGCGCCTCCAAACCCTCGTGAATGCCTGCGCCCCGTTTCTCGGGCTTGCGCTGGTGATCGGACTGTTCTGTCTCAAGGCGGACGTGCGGGAAGTGTTTCTCACGGGCGGGAACTTCAAGACGATATTCACGCAGACGGTTATCGTGGGGACCGCCGCGCTGGGCATGACGATGATCATTGTCAGCGGCGGCATTGATCTCAGCGTCGGCTCGGTGGTGGCGCTCACGAGCGTTGCTGGCGCGCGGCTGTTGCAGGGTGCCGAGCCGGGTTCGGTCTCGATGGTGGTGGTGGCAACGATCCTGGCCGGCGGGTTGGTTGGGTTGCTCAATGGGGCCATCATCGCGGGATGCCGGTTGATGCCGTTCATCGTTACGCTCGGAATGATGGGAGTCGCGCGGGGTGCGGCGAAATGGCTGTCCGGCAATCAGACGGTGAACTTTAAGGAGAACCCGGGAATCACCCAGATCATGGCACTGAAGAATCCGCTCGAGTTCTTTCCCCTGCCGACCGGGGTTTGGATTCTTCTCGGGCTGGCGGTTGCCATGGCGGTGGTCATGCGGCAGACGGTGTTTGGGCGGCGCATTTTTGCCATTGGGTCCAACGAATCCACGGCGCGCCTGTGCGGCATCCGGGTGGGGTGGAACAAACTCGCCATCTACACGCTGGCGGGGATGCTGTTTGGCGCGGCTGGTTTGATGCAGTTATCGCGCCTGAGCCAGGGGGATCCGAGCACGGGTTTTGGGTTGGAACTGGACGTGGTGGCTGCGGTGGTCATTGGGGGCGCGAGCTTGAGCGGCGGGACGGGGAGCGTGTTGGGAGCGATGATTGGGGCGTTGATCATCGTGAGCCTGCGGAACGGGTCCAATCAGATGGGCTGGCCCAACTACATGCAGGAAATCATCATTGGACTGGTGATCATTCTCGCGGTGGGCCTGGACAAGCTGCGGCAGTCACGGGATTGA